>CAYUEJ010000124.1:2516-5325 GCA_964442565.1 uncultured Candidatus Epulonipiscium sp. | reverse complement strand
CGTACCATTATTTATAACTTGGCTCATACCTGTCCCATTTGTTGTTAAATATACCTCCCATTGCCCTGGTCCATTATAGGCAACAATGCTGTTAATACCTTGTTCTTGATATATTAGTGCTGAGTAAGCTGCCTCGTTATATGTATAAAATCTTTCACCTGGGTTATAGTACTGTTTTTGACTTGGCTTTACAATAAATCCAGTGTTTGAAATTAAAGTTCCTTGTGGTACGAAACGGTCATTATCTTCATAACCTACCTCTATTTCAGTATTTTTTATTGCGATACTTGCCTTATCCCTATAGGCTGATCTTAGGCCTACTCTAATAGTATTTGGAACCATACTATAAGCATAAGTTGATGATGAGCTACTTATAATACATATCATCATAATCGACAATATTAATACGGACTTTTTACCAATTTGTCTCACAAAATCCCCCCTATTTCTTTTCAACTTTCCTCTATTAATAATAAGCTTAAATCCATAAAAAGGCAAGAATCTTTCTTATATTACTTATAGTTACTTAATACTTTATCTGCCTCTTTCTGAGCCTTTCTAAGTGCTTCCTCTGGGCTTAGCTTATTATCCATTGTTAACATAATATTTTCATACAATGTTTTCCATATCTTATCTCCACCATAAGTTGCAGGTTCTGGTTTTGAAAATCTAAGCTGGTTCACTGATACAAAAGCTTGTGGTAGGTTATCATAATATTTTTGCATCAAATCTTCCTCAAATGCAGTTTTTCTAGTTGGTATACAACCAGTGTTTACGCTCCATTCGGCAATTTTCTCAGGCTGAGTTGCAAACTTAATAAACTTCCAAGCTGCTTCTTTTTTCTCCCTGGAAGTATCTTTTGATATATAAAAATCCCCCCCTCCCACCGGGGTTCCCCTTTGTTTATTCCCCGGTAAATACGCGGTTCCAAATTCAAAATTAGCTTCTTTAAATATATTAGTCAAATTACCTGTAGAACTATATATCATGGCATATTTACCATTTATAAAATCATTAGGCAAAGAAGCCCAGCTTGTCCTTGTATCAGGCATTACTTTATATTTATTACGTAAATCCCCCAATAGTTTAAGTGCCTCTACGTTTTCTGGGGTATCAAGGTAAACTTCCTTACCATCATCACTCACGATATTTCCGCCTGTTTTATGATTTTGTATAGCAAATGCAGTAAATCCCCAAGGGACCATTTCCATGGTAAATCCCATCCCAAGTCCCCACCTTTTAACCCTACCCCTGGAATCTTTTTTAACTAATTTCTGTGAGTATTCTATTAGCTCCTCCCAATTAGCAGGAGGGTAGTTGGGATCTAAACCTGCTTGTGTAAAGGCCCTTTTATTATAATAAATAACTTGTGCATCCCTTTGAAATGGTATACCCCATATTTTGTTATCAACATAAGAATCTTGTATAAACTCCGGCAAAAAATCATCTATATACTCACTATCTTCACCTATAAATTTATCTAAAGGCTCTATTAAGCCCCTCTCAACTAGCAAGTAACGCCCCGCCGCTAAGCTCACAAAAAAATCTGGTTTGTTTTCCCCCCGCTTAGCTTGACTAATTGCAGCTAGGCTCTCTTGGTAATCCCCCGTATATACCGGGTTAATTTTTATATTTGGGTTTTCCCTTGTGAATTCTTCTGATAAGGTTTCTATGTAATTTGTTACCTTATTCCCCTTTTGAACTGGGTAATAAAATGTCAGCTCTATCGGCTTTTCATGGTTAGCACTTGTCCTTTTACCTTGTTGATTACAACCCACCATTGTTATTATTAAAACAAATGATAGTATTATAGCAAGTCTTTCAGCATTGTGTCTCATGGCTCCCCCTGTATAAATATATGTATAATACAAAAGAAACAGCCTATGCTGCTTCTAATGGTTTAATCATTCTATAATATTTTTGTTCCTCTATCACTTCTTCTTTAATCTCATATCCTAGCCCTGAATATAGTCTAATAACTGCTGGTTTCTCTTGGTCTACTAATAAAGAGCACTTACCAAGTCCATAATCCTGAGCTATTCCTTCTGCATCTAGCATTAACTTGGTGGCTATACCTTTGCCCCTTGCCCAGCTAAAGGTGGCTAAGTTAGCAATATAATATTCCCCAGCTTCTGACTCTTTAGTGTTTTTTCCCTTAAGGGATGTAAAAAACCAACGTAGTTTCCTCCAAACACCTTGTTGAAGCTCAAATATAACTTTACCGGTATAGTTATCCAAATTGGTTAATTTCTTATGGGGTAAGCCAACCATTGCACCACAAACTTTGCCGTTTTCTACAGCTATTCTTGCGTACTTATAACTATATCTTGTATCTGTTCTCCTAATTAGTTTAGTTAATCTCTTTAAAATTTCTTCTTTACTTCCATATCCCCAAATAACCTCTGGGTCTTTCTCTGTACTATAAATCAATTCTGAAAGCAGCTCAGCATGCTCCTTCTTTGCATACTGAATCCCTACATCATCCACAAATAACAGTCCTTTCTATAATATATACCTCTGTATGCACCAACTAAAGTGCTACGCTAAGGTACGAACTGTTTGTAGATTAGCTCCGAATTCTCTATTTCTAGAGTACTCATTATAAACCTCTTTTCTTAAGACTGATTGCAATCTTTAATAAGCATAATTATATCATATTTTTTTTATTTTATCTAGTTCATAACTATTTTACCCTATAATTGCCAATAATATCAATCTTTTTACCAATAAATCATTTCCAAACTATTGTTTTAGTAGTATGATATAGGTAGTAAAATATAAAATATTAAATATTCTAATTAAAGGAGTG
>CAYUEJ010000124.1:0-2506 GCA_964442565.1 uncultured Candidatus Epulonipiscium sp. | reverse complement strand
AAAGTAAATGACATTAATGATATCCAAAAGATTAATCACATCGTTACACAGTATCCTTATGATGTATGGATACACAGTGATAGTGGTATGGTAGATGCTAAGTCTATTTTAGGGCTTTTTATCCTAGGTTTAAATGAGCCTATGTATATGGTTATTGATGACCATGTTGATACTACAAAGCTATTTAAGGAATTAGAAAAATATATTACTTTCCTAGAGTAAAATGGGGGGAGGTATAGTATATTTCACACACACAACCTACCGGTTGCAAAAATGTTGAATATACTATACCTCCCCTTACTCTTTGTGGCTTCTAAAGTGTATCATATCGTTCATCATGATTGGTTGGTGGGTGTGGTATTTAGAACTTTTGCAACCGAAGGTTGTGTGTTCTAAATACCACACCCACCAACCTTACTTAGGATTGCACTTAATCTTTTGATTCCTTCTTCGATTCGCTCTTCTGGCATGTTGGAGTAATTCAGTCTAAATGTGTTAGTTACATCACCATGGGCATAGAAGGATTGTCCAGGTACAAAGGCTACTTTTTGCTCTATAGCTTTTTCTAAAATCTTTTTGCTATCATAACCTTCTGGTAGCATTACCCAAATGAATAAGCCACCCCTTGGCTTTGTATATTTTATATTCTTAGGGAAATACCTTTCTATTGCATTTAGCATGCATTCTCTTCTTGCCCTATAGAGTTCTTTTATTTTTTCGATATGATCATCTAAGCTATAATTTTCCATATATTTCGCTACAACCATCTGATCTATTGTTGATGTTTGGAGGTCTACACCTTGCTTTAAAATGGCATATTTCTCGGTCAGCACTGGGTCTGCCACAATCCAGCCTATTCTAAATCCTGGGCAAAATACTTTAGAGAAACTTCCTAAATAAATAACATACCCATTTTTATCGAAGCTTTTAATAGTTGGTAACTTTTCACCTACTAAAACCAACTCATTATAAGGTGAATCTTCTACTACAGGTATCTTATACTTTTCTGCAATTTCTACCACTTGCTTTCTACGTTCTAGGCTCATGCATCTTCCGGTTGGATTTTGAAAATCTGGTATTAGGTAAATGAATTTTACATTTTCATTAGATTCAATTGTATTAATTAAATCACTTACGATAATTCCATCATCATCTGTATCTACTGTAGCAAGATTAGCCCCATAAGATTTAAAAGGCGATATAGCTGTTAAATATGTAGGGTTTTCTACGATAACTGTGTCCCCGTGATTAATAAACATTTTAGCAGTTAGCTCTAAGCCTTGTTGGGAGCCAGATGTAATCATAATATTATCTAGGGTAGCTTCCATACCAAAAGGCTTAAGTCTTTGGTTAATAATGGCATTCCTAAGGTTATTATTACCTTCTGTAGTAGTATACTGTAGTGCTGTAAACCCATCTTCATCCAGTACTTCTCCCATTACCTTTTTAATATCTTCAACCGGAAATAAGTCTGGTGCTGGAAGTCCCCCAGCAAAAGAAATAACTTCTGGTGTTTGGGTTAATTTAAGTATTTCTCTCACTTCCGATGCTTTTGCATTGTTAGCTGTATTTGATATATTATATTTCATCTTTATGGCCTCCGCTTATATTTTTTATCTATACTTATGGTCATTATATCACAAAACCCTGTACTTTATATTATTCTGCCAACAATTTTTGACCTAACATATTTTGATAGTTTTTTTTGGGGAAATATGTTGATTTTATTTTCTAGTGGTGATAATATTATTTGTGGAACCTTTAAACTAGTCCAAGAGAGACTGAAAAGGAGAGATAATTATGAAGCATTTGATTCAACCAATGGATTTATCACCAGAGGAGTTAGATGAAATTCTTACACTAGCTGGGGATATTATTGCAAACCCTAGAGATTATTCCGATGTTTGCAAGGGAAAACTTTTAGCAACACTTTTTTATGAACCAAGCACTAGAACCAGGCTTAGTTTTGAAGCAGCTATGCTCCGCTTAGGGGGAGAAGTTCTCGGTTTTTCAGAGCCAAGTTCAAGCTCTGCTGCGAAAGGCGAAAGCATTGCCGACACTATCAGAACTGTAGGATGCTACGCTGATATTGCTGTTATGCGCCATCCAAAAGAAGGGGCACCTAAGGTAGCTTCTTTATATTCTAATATTCCTGTTATCAATGCAGGCGATGGTGGGCATCAACACCCAACTCAAACTCTAACAGATCTTTTAACCATTAAAACCATTAAGGGTAGGCTTTCTAACCTTACTATTGGTCTTTGTGGAGATTTAAAATTCGGGCGTACTGTCCACTCACTTATTAAGGCTATGGTAAAGTATGATAACGTTAAGTTTATTCTTATTTCACCAGATGAGCTTCAGATTCCAGAATATATCAGAACCCATATATTGCAAAAACAGAATATTGAATTTGTTGAAACTGCAAATCTTGAAGAAACTATCGGTCAGCTTGATATTTTATATATGACCAGAGTACAAAGAGAGCGGTTTTTTAATGAGCAAG
>CAYUEJ010000123.1:0-5350 GCA_964442565.1 uncultured Candidatus Epulonipiscium sp. | reverse complement strand
GAGATTTGAGGGTTATAAAAATGCATTAGATGAAGCTGGAATAACTTATACAGAACATGACTTTTACTTGTTGGCTCAAGAAGAAAGTGAACTATCTTTGTGCTTGGAGGAGCTATATCATTACTCAATGTCGTATACAGCTTTGGTTTGTGCTTCAGACTATTATGCAGTTCGTATTATGAATTATCTGAAAGACCATGGCCGTAATATTCCAGAAGATTTATCGATAGTTGGCTTTGATGATAATATATATGCTAAAACAGTTAGGCCTGGCCTTACAACAGTACGTCAAGATGTGGAAAAAAAGGGTGATGTTGCTGTAAAGACATTACTTGCTATTATGGATGGGAAGCCTATCGTACAGAGCAAGATTATTCTCCCAACTAGACTGGTTATACGCGATACAGTGAAAAAACTTAATTAAATTAATTATAAAACGGGCATATTCACAGATAAACCTATCTGTGAATATGTCTATCTTTATGTGCAGATATATCTATCTAGAGAATGGACTGGCAATTGGTTCAACAAAGTAACTAAAATATAAGGAAAACTATGAAATAGTCCTTGCATAAATACTTAACTAATGATATTATATTAAATGCAAGGATACCTTATGCGCAAAAGGTATAAAAATATTATAACTTATGAGGTGAAAAAAATGAAAATTAAAAAGAAAATTGTATCATTAGTTCTTGCAAGTACAATGAGTATTGCTTTATTAGCTGGTTGTAGTAGTGGTCAAAAGTCAGAGGATAATCCAAGTAGCACAACACAAGAAGGGGATAAAGAAGTTGCAGCAGAGACAGCAGCGACAGGAGAGCCTATACGTATTGTCAATGGAAAAATTGAAGTAGACAAACAACTCAAGGAATTTGCAAAGCAGTATGGGGAGAAAACAGGTCAAGAGGTTATTATTGAATCTTTAGGTGGTGGTGTGGATATTAATGGAGCACTTAAAGGATACTTTGCAGCTGCAAATATGCCAGATATATTTGTATTTGGTGGTGAAGGTGATTATGAAACGTGGAAAGATCACATGCTCAATCTAAGCGACCAGGAGTGGGTAGCCAATACTGAATTTGGATTTAAGGGTGAAAATGGGGATGTTGTAGGTTTTCCTTATGCAGTTGAGGGATATGGTATAACATATAATTTAGATATCCTGGAAAAGGCAGGCGTTGACCCAGCAAGTCTAACCAATTATGCTGCCTATCAAGCAGCTTTTGAAAAGATAGATAGTATGAAAGAAGAACTAGGGATTGATGCAGTTGCTTCAGTAGCAGCAGAATCAGGACAAATGTTTTGGTCTACAGGGAACCACATTTTTGGTTACTATTTATCACTAGGACTTGAAAGAGGAGATACAACATACATTGATATGCTAAAAGAAGGAAAACTTGATGAGGCACGTATGGGACAGTTCGCTGATTTTGTAAAACTCCTATATACTTACTCAGACCCCACAGTTTTGATTTCTGGTACTTATGATGACCAATTAGCCTTATGGGCACAGGGAAAAACAGCTTTTATTACCCAAGGAAACTGGATTGACCCTTCTTTACCAGATTATAATGTAACATTCAAAACTGGAATGGCTCCATTGGCATTCTTAGAGGAAGAAACCACAGGCTTATTAGCAGATTCCCCATCATGGTGGGCTCTCTTTAATCAAGGAAAGAATATTGATGCGTCTAAAGAATTTTTAAATGCGCTAGCTCTTTCTGAGGAAGGGGAAAAGGCTTTGGTTATAGACAGTGGTATGATTTCTCCATATACAACATGTACAGTAGAACCAGAAACACCTCTTGCCATTAGTTTAAAAAAATATGTTGATGAAGGAAACACATATGCATGGGAATGGGGGAAAATGCCAGAGGGGATTGCCCAGAACGCTACGGGGGGAATATTTGAATTATATGCAAAAGATGAAATAGATAAAGATAGCTTTATAAAGTTTATGGGTAGTGCCATTGCGGATTACGCAACCAAATAAGTTATAAGACACCAATGAAATGGGGTAATACCCCATTTCATAAAATATTTTTGAAAAGAGGGTATAAAGTGAACTTAAACTCAAAGAGAACATTAGCCATATCAGAAATAATAATTGGGGCGTTAATATCATTTGTTGCCCTATATCTTGCACTGACCGGTAGCGAGAATAGTATGAGGGGTATGATGCTTATTGTTGGCATGCTTCTGATTATTATAGGGATATATAGTATCCCTACAAAGTATCACCATAAAATTATTAATTTTTTATTCTTACTACCATTACTTTTTACTTTTATAGTAACGGTACTTATTCCATTTGCACTAGGAATCTTTTATTCATTTACCGATTGGACAGGTATCGGCTTTACGAAGTTTATAGGGTTTGAGAATTATATTACCATGTTTAAATCATCAGATTATGTATACTCATTCATTATTACATTGATATTTACACTTTTTAATATGATTTTTGTAAATATAGTTGCTTTTATATTAGCCATACTTTGTACTTCAAATATAAAAGGGAAAAATTTTTATCGTGCGGCTTTTTTCCTTCCAAATTTGATAGGTGGGCTGGTATTAGGTTATGTATGGCAGTTTATTTTTAATAAAGTATTTACGACATTTATAGCAGGTAGTGACTCTATGCTAACAAATCCTGACCATGCATTGGCGGCTATCCTTATTGTTAGTACTTGGCAATATGCAGGTTATATTATGATGATTTATATAACAGGCATTCAGAGTATTCCAAAAGATGTCTTAGAAGCAGCGGATGTTGATGGGGCTGGTAAATGGTTAAAGTTGATGAAAATAAAGCTACCGATGATGGCTAACACTTTCACTGTTTGTATTTTTTTAACATTGGTTAACTCTTTTAAGCAGTTTGATTTGAACTATGCAATTACAAATGGTGCTCCAAGTAAGATTTTAGGAGAAAAGGTTGTTTTATCGACAGAGTTTATGGCCTTAAATATTTATAAAACTGCTATTGCAAAAAATCAATATGCCCTAGGCCAAACAAAAGCAGTTGTGTTTTTTATTGTTTTAGCCATTGTGTCCTTGACACAGGTATCTATTAGTAAGAAGAGGGAGGTTGAAATGTAATGAAACAGAAGAAGATACAGACATTGTTTTTAGAAATATGTACAGTGATTCTCTCTTTGTTAGCGCTCTCACCTTTTGCAATTGTAATATTTAACTCGGCAAAAAAGAGTGCTGATATTGTTATAAGTCCAATTGCTCTCCCTTCTGATTGGGGACAGATGCTTGTAAATATGAAAAATGTTGTTAATAATGAGAACTTTAGTTATTGGACATCATTTATGAGTTCCCTGATTATTACAGTGGTAACCTTATTATTGCTATCGTTGTTTTCCAGTATGGCGGCATGGGTATTAGTTAGAAGTAAAACAAAATGGTCAAATATAATATTTATGCTTTTTGTGTCTTCAATGGTTATTCCTTTTCAAGTAGTTATGCTACCACTTTTATCTACATTTAGGGGGATCTCGTCTTTTACCGGAATTAATATGCTTAGTAGTTATAAAGGGATTATCTTTGCTTATTTAGGATTTGGGGGAGCTTTATCTGTATTTATTCTCCATGGATTCATTAAAGGAATACCCTACGAATTAGAGGAAGCAGCACTTATTGATGGATGTAGTCCAGAGGGAACCTTTTTCCGTGTTGTTTTTCCGTTATTAAAACCTATACATATGACAGTATTAATTTTGAATGGTATTTGGATTTGGAATGACTATCTCTTGCCTTCTCTAATGTTGGGGATCAATGGGAAAATAAAAACCCTTCCGATAGCGGTCAGTAGCTTTGTAGGTTCCTATGTAAAACAGTGGGATTTGATTTTGACGGCAGCGTTTTTAGCCATGATCCCCATTGTGATTTTATTTATTTTTGCACAAAAGCAAGTTATTCAAGGAATGGTAGATGGCGCTATAAAATAATATTGAGGGGGGATATTGCATACACTTATGGGGTAAGAATTTCTAAAGTGCTAACTACTTGCCTAGGTATAATTAACTAAAAGTCAGAACTCGCTGCGCTCAAACAGCTGACTTTTTTAACGTTAATTACACCTAGGCTTCGTAGTGCACTTTTGCGAAATTCTTACAACCACCGCTTAATGCAATATTCCCCCACAACCTGTCGTCCTTGTATCAGATCCTTATCACGGTGGGGCAAGGCTATCTATCAAAATAGAAATTGATTGCCTTTAGACTAATGCTTTGATACAATGAGAGTGAGAGATTCAGTTTTTAAGAACTAAAAATGAGGAATTATACATGATAAATTTAGATTATAAGGAAACGGTAATAGGATATCATGGAACTTTTGAAAGTGCTGTAGAAGATATAATAAGTTCAGGCTTTGAGGCGAAAGTACGTGAAGATCATTGGTTAGGTCAGGGAATATATTTATATACAAATTTTGCACTAAGTAAATGGTGGGTCCAAACAAAAATTGAAAGACTTCTCTTAAATGAAGAAGAGGCAGTAATAGAAGTTAAATGTAAAAGAAATATCAAAGTTTTGGACTTAGATGATTTTGGTGGTTTGAACTTCTTTTATAATGCTTTTAGTGAAGTGTTTGAACAATTAAAACAACTTAATATTACTGTAACGCTAAAAAAAGGTTCATCATCTAAAGATAAAGTTAAAAACCTATGTTTTGCACTAGACCTTATAAAAAGGGAATATGATATAGATGCAGTAATAAATACATTCTTAAAAGAAAATCCATCTTATGGTGAGTTTAATACTAAGGAGTTCGAAAAAGAATATTTCCCTTTTGGACTTAGTTACAAAGAGACCCAGATCTGTATAAGTAATAATGATTGTATAGATACAAAGAAATGTGTCTATCCTATAAGTGAGTATGAATATAATAAAATTGAAAACAATGTTTTGATAAAGAAAAGAGGTAGGTTAATATGAGTAACATTACTAGAGAGTATGCGCTTGAATTGGCCGAATTATATGGAATTAAAGTAAATGAAAATTCTAATGAACATTTAGTTGAAGATATAGATGGAAATATAACAGAATTAAAAGAACAAGATATATCTGAAATATTCGGGATTGATTTTGAAGCCAACACAGAATGGTATAACACAAAAGATAGTGAATTCAGTCACTATAACGTAAATGAGCAATCTATTAGCATTAAATTCGATTTAGAAGATAATATGCACGAATTTACGGCAGAGGAATTAAAAGGAGTTGCATGATATGTTTTCAGGAGTTTTAAAATTCAATGGTTACAATGTTGAAAAACTAAACTACAATAAAAATAATTCTAAAGATATGAATAGCAGTGAGACTGTAAGTTTAAC
>CAYUEJ010000122.1:3926-5356 GCA_964442565.1 uncultured Candidatus Epulonipiscium sp. | reverse complement strand
GGGGGAGTGGTTGCATTGAAAAGTATTAGAACAAAACTGATTGTCTATTTTTCGATTTTAATGTGGATATCATCAGCGGTTTTGGGGTTTTTTCTTTTGAGAATGTCAAGCAAGACAGTTACAAAAGAGGCGGGAAAATCTATGGCTGCCTTGGCTCTTGAAATGTCTAAACTAACACAGGCTAGACTTGAGTCAGAGCATCAATCTTTGGAACTTATAGCAGGGATATCCGATATACAGAGCATGGATTGGGAGAGTCAAAAATTAGTTCTAGAAAGGCAGCTCCCCATGACAAAATTTCAGGATATAGGTGTTGTTTCATTAGATGGTACAGCTAAGCATTTAAGTGGATTAACTATAGATTTAAGTGCTAGGGATTATGTAGCAAAGGCCCTTAAAGGCGAATCTAACATATCAGATTTAATAAGAAGCATTGATACAGATGAGCTGCTATTAATGTATGCTGTTCCAATTGAAAAAAATAATCAGGTTGTAGGTGCGCTGATAGGTAAAAGAGATGGAGGGGCACTTAGTGAGATGTGTGCGGATATGCAGTACGGAGAAACGGGATATGGTTATATTGTTAACGATTCAGGTACAATTGTTGCCTACCCATATGAAGAATTAGTTAATAGTGGTTATAATGCCATTGAACTATCAAAAAATGATAAGGCTCAGCAGTCTGCAGCTGATTTTTTTCAAAAACTACTTAATGATAGAACAGGAAGTGGTCGTTTTACCTTAGATGGTAGGGAGTTTTATGGCTCATATACTCCTATAGAAGGGACAAATTGGACCTTTATTATTAGTTCAGATATAAAAGAAATTTTATCATCCTTACCAAGACTGCGCATTATGACGATTATAATTGCCGATGCAGTTTTGCTTGTCAGTATTATTTTTATATATATGCTGGGTAATACTATTACCAAACCAATTATTAGGGCTATTAGGCATGGTGAAAGAGTTGCGAATCTAGATATTACCCATAGTGTATCGGAAAGCTCTCTCCTTAGGAAAGATGAAACGGGTTTACTCGCTAAATCCTTTCAAAAAATGAGTGAAAACCTAAGGGAAATTCTTCAGGATGTAGATCGTTATTCAAAAGAGGTAACAACTATATCAGATGAACTAACAGCAACAACCCAGCAATCGGCAGTTGCAGCGGATGAAGTAGCTAGAACTGTAGAGGAAATAGCAAGAGGAGCATCAAGCCAGGCACATAATACACAAGATGGGGCTACAAAGCTTGAAATGCTAGGGAATGTTATCTTGAAAGACAGGCAATATATGCAGTCCCTAAATGTGGCCACGAATCGGGTTATAGAGGTTATTAATGAGGGTTTGGTTGAGATTGATCACCTATATAAAATTACGGAAGAAAATAGTAGTGCTGCTAGAGAAATCTATAACATGATACAAAATACTAA
>CAYUEJ010000122.1:0-3916 GCA_964442565.1 uncultured Candidatus Epulonipiscium sp. | reverse complement strand
GTGCTCTGAGAATAGAACAGGCTAGCCGGGTCATAGCCTCTATCTCTGATCAAACAAACTTATTAGCACTTAATGCAGCTATCGAAGCAGCAAGAGCAGGAGAGCAGGGCAAGGGATTTGCAGTAGTGGCAAATGAGATACGTACATTAGCCGAAGAATCAAGCGAGTCAACCAAGTCAATTGACCAAATGGTCCAGGATTTGCAAAGACATTCTAAAGAGGCAGTGCTTACAATGGAGCATGTTGCCACCATTGTTGATGAGCAAGTAAAGAGTGTAATGAATAATAAAGAAAAATATAACATGATAGAAGAATCCATGCAGCATGCTGGAGAGGAAGTTGAAAAATTAAACCAGTCATCTGATGAAATGGATGCCATGAAGCAGGAGATGCTAGGTACAATGGATAACCTATCCGCAATTGCACAAGAAAACTCGGCGGCAACAGAAGAGGTTACATCTTCTGTAGAAGAACAGGTCGCTTCTATGAATGAAATAGCGAATACAAGCGGGTCATTAGCCAACTTAGCTCAGGATTTACAATCAATAATAGATAGATTCAAAATATAAAAAGCCCCTCCCCACACATACGAAGCATAATACCCCCCTATTTCGCTACCTTTGCAACCAAAGTTGCCAGTAGCGAAATAGGGGGTATTATGCAATTATTTATCTTAATCTTCTACGTTCTGACTCCGTCAAGATACGTTTTCTAAGACGAATGCTATCAGGGGTAACCTCTATTAATTCATCCTCTTCAATAAACTCAAGAGCTTCTTCCAAGGAGAAGATTTTAGGTGGTGTGAGCTTAACAGCATCATCTGCGCCGGATGATCTTGTATTAGTCTGTTTCTTACCCTTACATGGATTAACGGTCATATCTTCCTTACGGGAGTTCATTCCTATAATCATTCCCTCGTAGACGTCTACACCAGCAGGAATAAATAATACCCCTCGGTCAGCAATATTATTAAGAGAGTATGCAATAGATGTTCCAGGCTCCTGGGAGATAATAACCCCATTAGAACGCTTTGGGATATCCCCAGTATAGTGGTCAAAACACTCAAAGGAGCGAAGTATAGTAGCCTCACCGTGGGACTCTGTGATTAGCTCGCTACGGAACCCTAGAAGGCCACGAGTAGGAGCGATATACTCAAGTTTTACATAGTCATTCTCAGGCTCCATAGATTGCATAACGCCGTTACGAAGATTTAGTTTTGAAATAGCTGCACCTGAGTACTTCTCTGGAAGGATTATCGTAACCCTCTCCATAGGCTCTAAAAGCTTATCGTTCTCATCTCTTTGAAAAAGCACTTCAGGCTTAGAAATTCCAAATTCGTATCCTTCACGTCTCATATTTTCAATTAAAATAGATAAGTGAAGTTCACCACGGCCGGAAACCTTATAACCATCAGTAGTATCTAAAGACTCTACTTTAAGACCAACGTTAACCTCGAGTTCTTTTTCTAATCTGTCCTTAATATGGCGCGTTGTAACATACTTACCACTAAGGCCAGCAAAAGGTGAAGTGTTAACAAGGAAGTTCATAGAAAGAGTAGGTTCTTCAATGCTTATAAGCTCCATAGGAAGAGTATTATCCTGCTCACAGATTGTTTCGCCAATAGATATATTGCTAAGACCTGCAATAATTGCGATGTTACCACTTCTTACTTCTGTAACATGGATCTGGTTTGTACCATCATACACCATTAGTTTAGAGATACGGCCAGTTTCAACAGAACCATCAGCCTTAGCTATAGATACAGTTTGGCCTTCGTGGACTACACCCTTAAAGACGCGGCCAACATAATCATCATATGCCAAAGTTGATACTTGAAGCTGTAGTGGCTCTTCATCATAGTCAGGGTAAGCCGGTGTATGATCAATAATCATATCAAGAAGAGGTGTTATATCAGTGGAACTATCCTCGATTTCTAGTTTAGCAATACCGTCCTTACCAATCCCGTATAAGATAGGGAAATCTAACTGCTCATCATTAGCATTAAGATCTGAGAATAAGTCAAAAGTCATATCTACAACCTGTTCAGCACGATGATTTTCCTTATCAATCTTATTAATCATAAGAATAGGGCGAAGGCCTTTTTCAAGTGATTTTTGGAGAACAAAGCGTGTTTGAGGCATAGGGCCTTCTATGGAGTCTACAAGTAAAATAACAGTGTCTACTGTATTAATAACCCGTTCAACCTCAGATGAGAAATCGCTATGTCCTGGTGTATCTACAATATTTAGTCTATAACCTTTATATTTGATTGAGCAATTTTTGGAATAAATAGTAATACCACGCTCACGCTCAATATCATCACTATCCATAACCCGGTCTGAAACTTCCTGATTTGCCCTAAAAACTCCAGTATGCTCCAAAAAAGCGTTAACAAGAGTGGATTTACCAGCATCTACGTGAGCAATAACTGCTATATTTATAATTTTTTCCTTATCTAACATAATCTACCTGCTTTCGTTTATCTTAACTATCCAATGTATTAGTGTACTCTTTTTTACGACAATAATCAATAGAGGAGATTAATAATTTTTTTTAGTATATAATGTATATAGTTTATTATGAAACAAAGGAGGAATTAATATCAATAAAGTTAAAGAAAATTATCAAAAAAAGCTTGAATCAACATTAAATAAAATAGTGAAAAACGGGGGGACCCCCACACTACTACTTCATAGTTGTTGTGCTCCTTGTAGCACCTATGTTATAGAATATCTGTCAGATTACTTTTGTATTACGGTATTTTATTATAATCCAAATATAGATGACCAGGAAGAGTATAAGAAAAGGGCCTTAGAGCAGCAAAAACTAATATCTGAAATGAGGACAAAATACCCTGTTAAGTTTGTTGAAGGTGAGTATGAAGTAGATAAATTTTTGAAAATGTCAAGAAACATGGAGGATGAGCCAGAAGGTGGGAGACGGTGCGAGGCCTGTTATAAACTTAGATTAAATCAAACTGCTAAATATGCAAAAACTAACGGCTATGATTATTTCACAACCACCTTATCTATAAGCCCACTAAAAAACGCTAGCAGGCTTAATGAGATAGGTGAAAGTTTAGAGGAAGTAGTAGGTTCTATTTACTTGTCTTCAGATTTCAAAAAGAAGAATGGTTACAAAAGATCTATAGAACTTAGTAAAGACCATGATTTATATCGCCAGGATTATTGTGGCTGCTCCTTTTCTAAAAGGGAATCAAAGTAGCCCTCAGAATCCATTAAAGCACTAATTTTCGATAAAACATATGCCTTTTGAACCTCACTAGAAGTGCCTTCAACTGCATCATGAAAATAGGTGGCAAACTCCTGGGTATCCATTATAAAAGGTAATGTGCTAATTAAGTACTGCATTCTAAGTTTTCGCTCAGCAGCCTTATAGGCATTAATTTTTGAATCTAAAAGCTCAGTAGCCTCTTTTATTATGGAAATAGGTAAAGGTTTTTTGCTATCAATAGCCTCATCAAAGGCAAAGATGTCATTGATATCTAGCTTCAAATAAAACTGTATAAGGCTAAGAATTTTTATTAGTTTAAGGGTTTCTTCAGTTTGTGGGAAGGAACCTTTTTCTAATTTTTTATAAAATTCTTTTGTCGATTTATCATAGCCCTCACTAATTTCAGATAGTACATCATCAAGCCTATCAGGTAGGGTTTCGGTTAAAATTAAATAATCTTCACCATGGACTTCTTCACATAACAAAGACTTAATAGTAAAAAACAGGTCATTAAATGCTACATGCTGGTTGGATAATACGTCAAAATCAATGCTATCCACTATAAAAAGTGTAGATAAATAAGAAATCATGTTATGCAATATTATTGTTAGGTCAATTAATTCATCTATAGTGTCACTCAGTAGTAATATATCATCAAATACTAGCTCAATCTCTTCGCCAG
>CAYUEJ010000121.1:3904-5488 GCA_964442565.1 uncultured Candidatus Epulonipiscium sp. | reverse complement strand
TTAATTTTTGAACAGCTATACCGATATAGAGATTTGAGAACCATCCCGTGAAAGTACTTGACAAAACAGGTCTATTAGGTATAGACTTAAACTTGAAGGTCTATAATCAATAAACCTAGTAAGGGGGATTCAATGAAAAACTATAAACTAGCCGAAAGTGAATTACGGTTTGCCAAGCTAATCTGGGAACATGAACCCATTGGTTCAGGAAAACTTGTACGACTGTGTGAAAAAGAAATGGACTGGAAAAAATCCACCACCTACACGGTACTTAAAAAACTATGCCTAAAGGGTGTTTTTCAAAATAAAAATGCCATGGTCTCATCCCTCGTAACCGAAAAGCAGTACCAGAGCAATCAAAGTGTACATTTTGTAGAAGACACCTTTGGCGGGTCACTACCTAAGTTTTTAACCGCCTTTATAGGTGGGGAAACTTTAAGCCACTCAGAAGCAGAAAAGTTAAAAAAGTTCATTGATGAGTACAGGGAGGGGCAGTGATGGAGAAGTTATTTTTAACACTACTAAATATGAGCATGACAGCCAGCTATGTCATTCTTGTTGTCATGGCTGTTAGATTGTTGTTGAAAAAAGCCCCCAAGGTCATATCCTATGCCTTGTGGAGTGTGGTGGCATTAAGGCTTATTTTGCCCTTTTCCTTTAAGAGCATATTCAGCTTACTGCCTAAAACAACAACTCCTATCCCAAAAAACATCGTATATGAGGAAATTCCGAAAGTTAGTACAGGTTTTGTGAATGTGGATCAATTCATCAATACTAGATTACCTATGGGAACACCTCAGGCAAGTGTCAATCCTCTTCAAATCTACATAATAATAGGGAGTTATATTTGGCTACTTGGCATGATTGCCATGCTGGCATATGGTATTGTATCAATCATCATTTTAAAGAAAAAACTTAAAGAGGCGAGCAGGATAGAGGGCAATGTATATGAGGCTAGCAATCTTAAAACCCCCTTTGTCTTAGGAATTATTCATCCTAAAATATACCTGCCATCCAACCTAAATCAAGATGAGCTCTGCTATGTCCTTGCTCATGAAGAAACACATATCAAAAGATATGACCATATAATCAAACCATGGGGGTTTATTCTCCTTAGTATTCACTGGTTCAATCCCTTGGTCTGGGTTGCCTTTAGACTCATGAGCGTAGACATGGAACTCTCCTGTGATGAGAAGGTTCTAAGGCAAATGGATGAAAAAATGAAAAAGCCCTATGCCCATTCACTATTATCCCTAGCAACTGGAAAAACTATATTAAATGGAAGCCCACTTGCCTTTGGAGAAGGCAGTGTGAGAAATAGAATTAAAAATGTACTAAGTTATAAAAGGTCTCCTTTTTGGGTAATCACGGTAGCAGGCATAATAGGTATAATAGTTAGTATAGGCTTATTAGCCAATCCAAGGATTGAGGAACCCAAAATAGATGAACAAAGGCAAGATACTAAGCCAGTACAAGTGATGAAAGAAGATACACCTGAGCCAACTGCCCCTTTGTGGGCTTTAGATCAAATCATCGGTGCAGATATGGCAGAACTTGATTATGTCTCAGATGACATGATTATAT
>CAYUEJ010000121.1:0-3894 GCA_964442565.1 uncultured Candidatus Epulonipiscium sp. | reverse complement strand
GGAGATAATTAGAGCCCTAGATTTAGGAGCCATTGGCTGTAGTTCAACCCAGGGGGATGATTACTGCTGGGTGGAAGTAAGTATGGACGGAAATACAGTCCAGCTACACCTGGTGAGTAGTGATGAGATGTATGTGTATACAGTCTCGGGTCATACATTAAAGAAAGTAGCCCATGAGCCCATGGAAAATCCATATTGGAAAAATTTCATTTCGGTAGAAGAGGCATGGGATGAGCTTCATAGTTTAGAAAATGGAATGGGAAGCTTTAGTTATAATGTAGCTCAGTTTGATAAAAATAAATATGGTTACCTTCATACGACAGATTGGACACTGGGAACACTAGCTTATAAAAGAGGCGAAGAAGTATTTTATTTATTTAAAGGAAGTGATACGGTGATATCTTTGGCCAAGAGTGCATCACCAGCTAGCATCGTCATTCGTTATACAAATCCAACAGATAAAGAAGTACTATATGGTCAAAGTCATATATTAGAACGATTGAATGGGATGGAGTGGGTAACCATACCCCTGAAACCCAATGTAGGGTGGGAGGATATTGGAAAAGTGATTTCCCCTAACCAATATGTAGAAGAGGGCATTAATCTTATTCGTATGCACGGTATATTAGATGCGGGGTACTACCAGATTATAAAGCCGATGAGGATAGGAGATTCGTATATTGATGTAATAACAGAGTTCCAAATTAGTGGGCATGTGATAAAAATAGAGACTAATTAAAAAGGGCTGGTAGGGTGAAGCTAGTAGCTTAATAGATTTTATTAATGCATATTTTAGCATATATTTGAAATAATAATATATAGTATAATTATTTCAAAAAGGAGTGAGGTAATGAAAAAACCTTTCGTACCTGAATTGCTTCCAACAGCAAAAAAAGGGATGTACAAGAAGTTTTCAACTATTTTAATGCTTTAACCATAGGGGCAGAATCGTAGCCCAAGTGAATATAGAAAGGTTCAAAACTTTATAGGATCAACTAGTTAAATAGAGGATGCATCATATATACCACCAGAACCACAGAAGGTACATGAGTATATATCCAATTTAGAAAAATATATGAATAATGAAATTGCAGATGATAGGAAAAGGGACAAAAGATACCGTCTGTATGAATTAATGGATATTGTTAGATGATACCCTCATGTTATTGTCAAGAATATTACAGTAAAGAAGTGAACTTAAAGTTTAGCGAAGAGGGAGTAGACATGATATATAATACAATTATAGAAGGAAGCTTCTTAGAAAGACCTAATAGGTTCATTGCTAAAGTAATCATAAATGGTAAAGAAGAAGTGGTCCACGTAAAAAACACAGGTCGGTGCAAGGAATTACTTACGCCAGGTGCAAAGGTTATATTAGAAGATTGTTCACATAATAAAAATAGAAAAACAAAATACTCATTAATAGCTGTATGGAAGGGGGATATGTTAGTTAACATGGACTCCCAGGTTCCCAACCTGGCTGTATTTGAAGGACTAGAGGGTGGAAGCATAAAAGAGTTTCAAAATCTTACAAAATTAAAAAGAGAGGTAACCTTTGGGGCTTCCAGGTTTGATATATATTATGAAAAGGGAGATGAAAAGGGTTTCATAGAGGTGAAGGGGGTCACCTTGGAAAATGACGGAGTAGCTATGTTCCCAGATGCACCCACAGAAAGAGGAACCAAGCATGTTTTAGAAATGGTAGAAGCTGTTAAGCAAGGTTATGGTGGTACTATACTTTTTTTAATACAAATGACTGGAGCTGTGGTATTTAAGGTAAACAAAGAAATGGATAAAAACTTTGCAAAGGCCCTTAAATTGGCCCGGGATAATGGCGTATAAATACTTGCATATGATTCCATTGTAAAGGAAAATAGTATATGCATTAACAAACCAATAAAAATAATAGATTTTGACCCCTTGTCCAGTTAAGCATTATATTTTAAACTTATAAACCAGGCCATCAAGTTCCTCGGCAAGCTTTGCAAGTTGTTCGCTAGAGCTAGAGATTTCTTCTAACCCTGCAGTTTGCTCCTCGATAGAAGCGGATGACTCCTGGGTACTAGCGGCATTCTCCTGCGCAATGGCAGCTAGGTTCTGAACAAGGTCCACCAATTCAACCGTATTATTATTAATTTCTTCCCCGGAAAGAGAAAGGGTTTTAATGTTATTCTTTGTATCTTCTATTGAAAAGGCTATCATTTTAAATGTTTGCCTTGTATCATTAACCCCTTTAGTCTGATCAAGCACAAGTTTTTTAATATCCTCAATTGTAAGAACGGCTTCTTGAGTACTGCCTTTCAACTCGCCAATAATTGTATTGATTTCCTGGCTGAATTTATTAGATTCCTCAGCTAATTTTCTAATCTCACTTGCTACTACAGCAAATCCTTTGCCGGCTTCACCTGCTCTTGCGGATTCGATAGCAGCATTAAGTGCAAGTAAATTGGTTTGGTCGGCTATACTTTGTATCATTGAGCTAGCGTTTCCAATCCTATTTGCATTTTCGTTTGTATCACTAATAATATTGAATATTTGATTAGTGGCAGCCTGATTTTTTTCAGCCATTGTTACCACTTTATTTAATATATAAAAACCTTCTTCTTTTCGCTTATCAATATCAAGTGCAGAAGTATTTAACTCAGAAATATTAGAGTCATTCGTGGTAAGTAGGGTGCTTATTTCACCCGCTTTTAGAGAACCCTTTTCCGTATATACGGCCTGCTCCGAAGCACCATGTGCGATGTCATCTACTGCCTTAACAACTTCTTCAAGAGCGAGTGAGGACTCTAAGGAAGCGGTAGAAAGCTGGGCTGATGTACTAGCCACTAAATGAGATGTATCTGCAATGCTACTAATTAGGCTAAGCAAGTTCTTTTGTAATAAAGATACAGACGAAGCAATACTACCGATTTCATCCTTTCTTTTAACTAAGTTTTCCAAAATATGATTATTAGAAGTTAAATCATAGTTGGAAATCTTATCTATCTCTTGAGACACTAAGACAATTGGAGCCGAAAATCCTCTAGCAATTATTAAAATGCTTACTAGGGAAATAAGCAAGATTATCAGCGTGATTGTAATAGTATTTCTTACTAACCCCCGATTGTATGTTTTTATTATCTGGGCAGAATCTTCTGTAGAGATACCCACAAATAAAATACCTATAGTTTCGCCTGAACTATCTACGATAGGCTCATACGCAGTATAATAATTCCCGCCAAGAATATCGGCTTGTCCTATGTATGATTACCCGGAAATAATGGCGCTGTATGCCGGGCTATCATGTGCTAAAAGTGTGCCCGTTGCCCTTTGCTTATCTTCCGATATAACATTAGATGAAATGCGTTTGAAATCGTCCCCGGATTTAGCAAATATGGTTGCAGCATCCCCTAAATCATCAAGAATAGCATTTACCATATCAGTTTTGTCTTCTAAAGGGTTATTATTACTATCATAAAGCTGACCATCTATAGATTTAATTTCCCCGTAGAAATTTGTAAGATATTGATTGGCTGATGCTATATCCCCCTCTAATTTATCTGTTAACATCTGGGACTGCAGGTGACCCATTCCATTAAAGCCACTTATAAATCCCGATATTCCTAAAGATAAACTGCATAAAACCACCAAAATCCCAAAATATAATACTAATCTCATTCTAATGCTTCTCATATTGCACCCCTTACTCTAATTATTGTTATATATAATACATACTATTTAGAATTATAACACATATAAGCAATAAATGGAGTATAAGGAGTAGTGTAACAATTAATTAATTTTTGAACAGCTATACCGATATAGAGATTTGAGAACCATCCCGTGAAAGCACTTGACAAAACAGGTCTATTAGATATAGACTTAAACCAGAAGGTCTATAATCAATAAACC
>CAYUEJ010000120.1:0-5507 GCA_964442565.1 uncultured Candidatus Epulonipiscium sp. | reverse complement strand
TAAAACAAGCAAAATTAATAATTCAGGTTGGAGAATTGATTATTGGCTAGTAAGCAATCGAATTGCAGATAAGGTTATAAAATCAGAAATGATTGATTCAGGTCCAAGGCAGGATCACGGGCCAATATTACTGGAAATATTCTAATAAACAGCAGCTATTTACTATATGTAGATAGCTGCTGTTTTTGTTCCAAAACTATGATCTAGTTCCACCTATTACTTAACCCTACGAGCTTTTTTCATTGCACTTACCAAAAACCCACCCTGGAATCTTCTAGGCTCATAAGAAACAATAAAAGCCTTTGGCTCATATTTATCTATAAGATTAATCAGCTCTTCTTCCCTATTTCTTTTTGTAAGAATATCCAAGCGATAGCGTTTACTATCCCTTCCTTGCCCTTCAAAAACTGTAACCCCAAAGCCTTCATTACGAAGGTGATTAATAAGATCAGGGTTTTTCTGAACCAGGTTAACAACAAAGCTATTGTAACCTATGGCAAGCTTGTTTTCTATTGCCCCACCGATGAAAATACCAATACCAAATCCAAGGGCATATACAACTAGAGCTATGGGCCCCTTGTCTCCACTAAATACAATAGATAATCCAAACACATATATCAAAGATTCAGCAAATCCGAGTATTGATGCAATTAGGGTCATGTTCTTTACAAGAAATATCGTCCTTAGGGTGAACAAGGGGACATAAACTAGCTGCAAGGCTAAAATTAAAATAATGTCTTTCATGTAATCCTCCTTAGTTATTTTTATCATGTTTAAGTATAACAATGATTTTGATATATAACAACGAACAATACTACCATAAGTAGTCAAATTATACTATAATGGATTAGAGTAACAAAAAAATAAATATAAATTATGACGAGGAGATGGGTCTATGAACAACACATTTAAGAGGGTTATTAGTTTAGTTTTATCACTGATGATATTGTTGCCAATGACAAATCAGGCATCACCTAATTTTGAAATCAGTGCATGGGGGGCAATTGCAGTTGATGCAGATACTGGGGAGGTACTATACGAGAAAAATCCGGATAAATTATTAGTACCAGCTAGTATTACAAAAGTAATGACAGCATACATAATGTATCAAGAAATAGAAAAGGGAAACTTAACAAAAGATAGTTTAATAACCGTAAGCCCGCAAGTAGCTAAAATATCAAATGATAAGAATTTCCCAGCATCAGTTCCACTTCAAAGTGGTGGTCAGTATACAGTAGACCAACTTCTTAAACTTATCATGTTACCTTCCGCCAGTGCTGCTTGTATATCAGTAGCAGAGCATATAAGCGGGACAGAGGGGAAATTTGTTGAAAGAATGAATCAAACTGCAAAACAAATAGGCATGAATGCAAACTTTAAAAACTCCCATGGGGCAAAACCACACTATACAACCGCAAGGGGAGTGGCGACTTTGATACAAAGATTTATAGAGGAGTACCCTGATATATTAAATTACACATCATTACCAGGGGTAGACTTTAACGGCAAACAATATAATACAACAAATAAATTTATCCATGGTATGAAATATGAGGGCGTAGACGGATTTAAAACAGGCACAATTACAGAAGCAAGATATTGTCTAGCATCAACTGCTAAAAAAGATGGAAGGCGTGTTATATCTGTTGTGTTAGGATCATCCTCACAAGATGGTAGGTATAATGACTCTAAAAAAATATTAGATTATTCCTTTGGGAAAATTAAAGAAAAAGATATAGCACGTGCATCTACTACACTTGAGATAATTAATGCACCAAGTGAAATAAGGGGAAATATAGAATATGAAGTAAAGGTTAAATTTGATGGTATTACCCAGGGATTTGCCCATAATGGAAAATTATACCTAGACGGAGAGCTTATAAAAGAAATTGAAAACCAAGAGGTTAAAAATGGGTTGGAACTAAATATCCCATTTGATACAAAGATTGATAAAAAAGCTAGAGGTAAAGATTACGCAGAGTTAGAGTATAAAATGGAAATACCAAATGGAGAAGCAAAAATTGCAAGCAGGACTATTAAATTAAGCGATAAAGAACCAGCTCTATATAAAGATTTAGATAATGATGAAGATGAGGCCAAGATACGAACACTGATTGAAAAGGAAATAATGGGTGGAGGCGGAATTGGTAATGGATATTTTGGCTACAATAACCCTATAAAAAGGGTGGATTTCATAATGCTTTTAGGAAGGATTGCTGAGACACAAAACCTAGACCAGATGCCTAACAAAGATTCTATATATGAAGATATTAAGGCAGGGGATTACTATAATAAATATGTAGTTTGGGCAACAGAAAAAGGATTTATTAGTGGATACAATAATAAGTTTATGCCAGGGAAAGCCATAACTGTAGAAGAGGCAAAAACAATATTAAATAGGTTCTCGAAAGAGTATAACATAAAGGTGAACAATGAACTTAATATGCTAAGTCCATCAGATAACTTAAGGCGGGGGGAGCTAGTTAGTGTATTATATTCCTACCAAGAAGACCTTGACATATAGTATATACTATATGTGGAGGCGGACATTATGTTGAAAAAACATATGGGAATTTATGATATCAAAGATGATAAATCATAACAATAAAAAAAGGATGGTAGAGAATATGAAACAAATCGAAGTAGGAACATGTATAGCTGGAACTAACGTTGAACAATGGTTACCTCACATAGTAGAAGCAGGATTTGAAACTATAGCTATTACATTTCATATGTCATTAGAGGGCATGGACTTAGAAGAATTAGCAAAGAAAACAAATGCAATTTTAGAAGGAACTAATACTAGGGTCTCTTGTATAGGCCTATATTGTAACCCGATACAATATGAAGAACATAAAAAGATGTTAGAATATGTAATTGATTGTGCGCCTTTATTTGGTGCTAAAGTAGTTAGTACATTTGCCGGTGCCTATGAAGGGAAATCTGTAGAAGATGCCATACCTAAGTTTGGAGAGGTTTTTAGGGACCTAGCAAAACGTGCTGCAGGCAAGGGAATCAAAATAGGAATCGAAAATTGTATGATGGGTGGAACATGGGATAATTGTACCTGCAATATTGGATTTAATCCTAAGGCATGGGAAATGATGTTTAAAGAAGTTCCAGATGAGAATTTTGGCCTGCAATGGGAACCAGCACACCAGATGTCACAGCTTATTGACCCGGTTGCTCAGCTAAGAAAATGGGCCCATAAGGTGGTGCATCTACACGGTAAAGATTCAACTATTGATATGGATGCAGTAAGAACCTATGGTGTTTCAGGGGCAGCATCTTTTGTATATGACCGTACACCAGGTTTTGGTGATACAAACTGGCGCGATATATTTACAATCCTACACCAAGCAGGCTATGATGGGGATGTGTGTATTGAAGGATTCCACGATATTATATATAAGGATGAATGGGAGATGACATCACAGTTACATGCCTTAAACTATTTAAAGTGGTGCCGTGGTGGGGAGTTCGTACCTAATCCGTGGGACTAAATCTATAATTTGATGGGAAAGTATATTCATCTGTGTTATAATAAAGGAACAAATTTTCAAAAAGTTTATATTATAACAAAGGATGAGGGGTTTAAATGAACAAAGAACAAGGGTATAGGTATGCTAATAAAGGGGAACAGCAAATACGTGAAAACAGATTTATGTTAATGACATATGTAGTTTTTTATGCATTTGCAGGTTTAATAGTTGCAAGATCATATTTTAAAGGAATTAGAAGTTTGGGTTACACAGGAATTTTGCTAGGACTTGTGCTTTTCATAGCAGTTTCAAGTATTACCATGTATATAAGGGATAGGCGAAATCAAAGAATTAGATATGTTCTTGCCACAGGTCTTCTGCTTGTATTATTTTTAATGGGGTTTGCTTACGAGGGATACTATATAAGATTTGCAGCTGCAATACCACTTGCAGGTAATATAGTATCTTACGATAGGAAATTTATACTTGTATTTGGTACATTAACCAGCTTAATTAATATAGCTATGACATTTATACAGACCTCAATAACCCATGCTTACGTGGGGCAGGCTGCTATGGATAACTGGTATGCTACATTAGCTATTATTGCACTTATGCTGATAATTATGCTTACTGTAAATATAGCTAGGGACTTTAATGAAGACACATTAGGACAACTAGAAGAAGAGAAAGAAGCCCTAAAGGGGATATTTGATAATATTATAAAGGTAGCGGTAGAAGTTAGAGAAGGTACTGAAAAGGCTATGATAGTAGTTAATGAGCTTAGTAATTCTACAACCATAGTAAATCAATCTATTAATGATATTTCAGAGGGCACCAGTAGTACCGCAGAGGAAATCCAGAGTCAAACAGGTATGACAAATAACATACAAAATGCACTTAATCATACACTAAAAAGATCAGAGAAAATGGTAGAAGTTGCAAATGCATCTGATAAGCTAAATAATGAGAACCTACAATTAATGAACGAAATTAAAAGCCAGTCTGTTCTTATTTCGGATATAGGTTCGGATGTTGCTAGGTCTATGGGTAAACTAAGGGATAGAACGGAAGCAGTTAAAGCAATCTCACATGCAATCGTTAGTATTTCTGACCAGACAAACCTTTTAGCCCTAAACGCAGCTATTGAAAGCGCAAGAGCAGGGGAGGCAGGTAAGGGATTTGCAGTTGTTGCTAACGAAATCAGACAACTTGCAGAGCAAACAAGGAAAGAAACAGAAAACATAGGAACAATCCTTGATGAATTATCAAATGAAGCAGTTGAGGTTAGTAATGAAGTAAACCGCTCAGTATCAGCAACCACAACCCAGGATAGCCTAATTATAAAAGCATCAGAAAGCTTTGGTGATATGAATAAAAATGTAAATACACTAATAGATGACATTGGAAAGATTAATGGAATTTTAAATGGCCTATCAGGAGCCAACAACCGCATAGTTGAAAATATTATGCATTTATCAGCAACTACAGAAGAGATAACAGCATCATCTAATCAATCAGCAGACCTTAGCAATAGAAACTTAGAGAGTGTTAGAGAAACTGTAAGCATACTAGAAGATATAATCCAGATATCCTACAGACTAGATATCTAAGGGGACCTGGTACTTTAGATATTAACTTATTGAAAGCAAATAGAAGGCATAAGATGGGAGTCATATCATTTTCAACGTTGAAAACGATATGACTCCCAACCTATTATCTTATTTAAATAGTGTGCTATAAAGCCCATTAATAATAATAAATATAATTATAATTGGTAGGACCCAGGTACTGTACCCCTTCATCCACCGAGGAACCTTAATACCGCGCCCTGTATTAGCCTCCGCTGTGTAGGAATCCCATCCCCACCCACCACGGCTAACACAAAACAGTGTGTAAACAAGTGCTCCGATAGGAAGTAGTAAGTTACTAACAATAAAGTCCTCTAAGTCTAAAATATTAGTTCCTGCTCCAAGAGGCTGAAAGCCTGATAGTAGATTGAATCCTAGGATACATGGTAAGGAA
>CAYUEJ010000119.1:0-5521 GCA_964442565.1 uncultured Candidatus Epulonipiscium sp. | reverse complement strand
TTTTAATATTTTATTAGATACAAAGGTTGTAACAAGATTTGAATTTACACAAATTACAGGGATACATTCATTAACTACAGCATGGTATTCGCCAAGTGGGGACTTGTTTCAGGTTACAGAAAGTAATTTGTTTAAACCAGAGGGCCAACAAGAGCCTATTAAAACATGGTTTTGGATGGACATAGATCAGAAACCGAGGAAGCCTCCTTGTGGATTATGGACTGTAAAACTATTTATAAACGGAGAATTTATTCTAGAGGATAAATTTGCTCTAGATACAAAGGCTTATTGAAAGGGGATGAAGATATGATGAGGATTAGTAGTGTTAATAATATGGGGTATATTAATAATTCGTATCAAGTTCAAAACAAACCAACAGGCGAAAGGCCATCCACTATAATTAAAGAGGCGGCAAAGTCAATAAATAATGTTGTAGACACTACTTCTAAAAATATCAGTAGCGAAAAAGAGAAGCTTAATATTGAAGTATCAAATGCCTACAAAAATATAGATACAAACTTAAGCCAATTGAAAAAATCGGCAGGAGAGATGATGAGCTCAGCAGTATCTATAGCTAAGAAAGTGATGAAAACAGCAGTTAGTATAGGTGAGGATATTGCCAAAGTAACTACAGCAGTTGCGACTACAGTAAGCACAATAGCTATAGCTGTGAAAAATCCAGATAAGGGAATTATAAAAAAGGGTGCTGCAGTTATTGGTGCCATATCCACGGGGTATGGAGCTTCAAAAGAACCTGTAAATAATATTGTAAATTCATTATCAAATTTAAGTGGGGATATTAAGGCTGAGTATAATAATATAGCAGAAAATTTTGAGCTCTCAAAGTCAAGTGTTAAAGATATTATAGGAGCTTATAAGAAATCTAGTAATTATTACTATGGTGTAGAGGGTAACGCTATACTTATCTAACTTTAACAATAAAAGTAAAGGTGCCAGATAACAATCTTAATCTAAGGGGTAGGATTGTTATCTGGTGCTGATACATACTTTCTGTATAGACCTGGTGTTAAATATTCATGTTTTTTAAATATTTTAATAAAGTAGCCTGGGTCGTTAAATCCAAGTTCATCGCTAATTTGGGTCACAGGTAAATCTGTATTTGTAAGCATTTCTTTTGCCCATTTTATTTTTAACTTATTAATATAAGCAGTATAATTTGTGTTAAATTCTTTTGAAAAGATTCTGCTGAAATATCCAGGACTAAGGTGGCAAAGATGAGCAGCCTTTTCCAAGGAAACCATAACATGAGGGTTATTAAAAACATACTCTAAAGCAGGCAATAGTTTAGTGTTTTTTGGCATGGTAAATAAGGTGTTTGAGGTATGTAAAGTGGCTAGAGTACTTATGGGTTCGGGTTTTAACTTTGTGGAACTACCATGGCTGGTTAAAATAAGATTTTTAGTAGTTGCCTCTTCCACAATATAGTTAGAGAGTTTAAATAACATATCTGAGGTTTTTAAGATGGTATCATAATCTAAGGCAGGTATTTCGCCATATAAACGCTTTAACTTTTTAGATTCTTGGAGCGATTGAAGGCTTGTTGGAGAATACAGTATTTGCTCTAAGTCGGGTATGGTTTTGGACAGTGATAATTTTACCTGGCCTGCCATAATAGCACCGATATATTTATCATCATTTGTTATTGGAATAGCGATATCGATAATATTATAATGGCAAAGATAAATATATGGTTTGTTGCATCTTACAGCCTCTAGCCCAGCCCTAGAGTCGCATCTTTGGCACATTGAAGATAAGTCGTCGTTACTACGAATTTCTTGGCAAAAAGGTGTGCAATTACTATGGGTAGATATTGGCTTACCCTTATAATCTACAGTGATAATTGCGAGATTTGTTAGATCGGCAATAGAATCCTGCAGTTCCTGCCATTTTTTTAAATCAAGTATTTTATCTAAATTGAAGTATGACACGAAAATCCCTCCTAATCAAGGATAAATCCTATTTGATGTCACTATACTACTATAATATTGTAACTAAATCAATATAAGGAACAAATATAAAAGTTGAAATATAGGGAGAGTTGTGTATAATGTATATAAGGTTTTGGAAACAGTAAGGTTTTCAATAAACTACATAAGAGGAGGGCAATGATATGAAAACAAAAAGTATTAGGGGGCAACTTTTATTTTTATCTTTGGGATTATTTATCTTAACTTTTACACTTAATGCTGTGATAATTACTGGCCTTGTGAGTAATAAAAGTCAAGGTATATTGATTGAAAAGGCTAAGGAGCAAGTATTTGAAATGGGTAGGCAGGCTGAGGTCATATTAGAGACGCAAGCGGATCCTATAGATGCATTGCAATTATTTGTAGAAGAAAAGGCTAAACAAGATAACGTTACCTATGCCATTATAATTGACACAGATGTTACTGCTGTGGCACATAGTGATATAGAAAAACTTAATAGGGTTTATGAAGATGATTACACTATAGAAGGCTCAACAAAAGGTGTAAATAAGTTCTCTAGGTTTTATGCGGATGTACAAGATATTTGGACCTATGATATTATGCAGCCTATCTATAAGGGGGGAGAACTATATGGTGTTATTGATATAGGTGTTCCAGAAAGTGGTATAAAATCTATAGTAAATCCTATACTAAGGTATCAGATTATAATTGCGATTGTTAGTTTTATAGTTATAGGTAGTTTGATGTGGGTTCTTATAAAAAGAATAATACAATCAATTAAGCTTCTAGAGGGAGTTATACACGATACAGCATTATTAGATTTTACAAATAACGAGGGACTAGAAGAACTAAATAAAAGGAAAGATGAATTAGGCTCAATGTCTAAAGGTATACTTAATATGCGTAAATCCCTAAGTGATATGATGGGGTCTATATTAAAAACCAGCGAAGTTTTATCAACCTTATCATATAGTTTGCGTAATATATCAGAGGATTCTGTAATGGTAACGAATGAAATTAGTATGTCAATTAATGAGATGGCGAAAGCCACAGAAGAACAGGCTCATGATACAGAATATGGGGTAGTGCAAGCGGGGCAACTATCGGATAATATTGAGACTATGATAAGAGATACGATGAATATAACAAATGAGATAGCAGAGATTAGCAAATTAAGTGGTGAAGGGGCCGAAACTGTAAATCATCTTTTAAATTGGTCCGAGAAAAACAGGGTTTCATCAAACCAGGTTGGCAGCATAGTTATGGAAGTTGATACAATGTCATCTGATATATCAAGCATTGTAAATACAATAGCTGAAATTGCTAAACAAACAAATTTACTTGCACTTAACGCATCCATTGAGTCAGCAAGATCAGGTGAAGCGGGTAGGGGATTTGCCGTAGTTGCAGATGAAATACGAAAACTTTCCGAGCAGACTTCAAATGCTGCAGAAACCATCAAAAATAAAATTGATGCAATACAAGGAATATCTAAAAATGCAGTTAGTGAAATAGGTGTTAGCTTAGGAATAGTTGAAGAAAATGTAAAAGCAACACAGGATACCAGTGTGATTTTTACAAATATAAACACTAAGCTTGGTCAGGCTATAGAAACAGCTAAAGGAGTAATAAACTCATCAGATGAAATGAGTGAAAAGAAAGATCAAATAATAGGTGTTATTCATAATATATCATCTACAGCAGAAGAAACATCGGCTGGAACAGAGCAAATATCTGCATCTACAGCAGAACAACTAAAAAGTATTAGTTCTATATCAGAAGACGCGGAAGAATTGAATAATATAGCAAGATTGCTTAAGGCTGAAATGGAAAAGTTTAAACTAGATTAATTTAATAATAGCATACCCTATCTCAATATAATTTGGATAGGGTATTTTTATGCCTGTTAAAAGATAAGTACCATTTAGTGTTATTATATTACTATAGAGTCAAAATAAATGTTTGTTATATTAGTGTATTTATAATAACAATATGAAAAAACATTGTTATAAATCTAACAATATTACCATAATAAATGGTGTTAATACAACATAAGTGAGATAATTACCATTAAATATGACTATGTCATATAATTACCATCATTATCTATGAAAAGCCAACAACGAATACCATTGTAATATAATCTGTACTGTGTATAATGTATATATAGTCAGTGGAGTTGTAAAGGAGTGACGCGTAATGGGAGCTAGACTGTTAGATAATAGGGATGAAGTTATTGCAAAACAGGCCTTGAAAGCTGCAGGTTTTTTAGCAGATGCATACAATATCCAAAGGATTAAGGCGGGCATGACTAATAATATGTACCTATTCATGAAGAATGGGGAGAAGTACCTAATTCGTATACCAGGTGAAGGTACGGAGTATTTGGTAAATCGGAAGCAGGAAGTGGAGGTATATGAACTTCTAAAGGGACGGGGGATAACTGAAGAAACCTTGTACATGAATGGTGATAATGGGATTAAAGTTACTAAGTTCTTGGAAGATGCACATGTATGTAGCATAGATAATTGGAAGGAGGTAGCAATATGTATTAAGCACCTGAGGCAGTTTCATGAACTAGGGCTACAAGTAGGTCATGAATTTAATATTTATAAAAAAATAGAGGACTATGAGAAAAGGTGTAAAAAAGAGGTTGGCAGAATAAAGGATTATGAAGAGGTCAAAGCAAAGATTATGAGCCTAAAGGATTTAACAGACCAAGGTGAAAATCAATATGTCCTATGTCATATTGACCCTGTAACAGATAATTTTCTTATAGATAGTAAAAAGATTTATTTAATAGATTGGGAGTATGCAGCAATGTGTAATCCTTTAATTGATATAGCAATGTTTTGTATTTATTCAAACTTAAATAAGGATAAAACAGACCTAATTATTAATATATATTTTGATGGTAACCCTAGGGAAGAAGATAGAAAAAAGGTGTATGCTTACATGGCAGCTAGTGCCTTTCTCTGGGTACTATGGTCGGAGATTAAGAATATATCAGGGGAAAATTACGAGGAATATAAAAATATACAGTATGAAATTGCAAAAAGGTTTTACGAATATGCAATAGAATAGGGGGCATTAATGTGGGGAGAAAGAATATAAAGAAAAAAGAAATCGATAAGATTCTTCTTATAATGCCACTCATGATTGTTACTGCCTTGGCAATACTTTTTTATATATACCCGAAGCAATCCGTAATAATAACAGACTATATTAGGAATATGCTAGGTGAAAATCTAGGATGGTTTTATATGCTTCTGGGTTTAGGAGTTTTTATAACTAGTATTATACTCGCATTTTCAAAGTATGGAAAAATTAAATTGGGAGATATAGAAAAACCAGAATACACTAATTTTCAATGGGGATCCATGATATTTACATCTACTATGGCTGCAGATATATTGTATTATTCATGTAGTGAGTGGGTCTTGTACGCAGAGGGTGGGCTATTTAAGAATATAGAGGAAATGGAATTATGGGGGCCTACATATGCTTTATTTCACTGGGGGCCAATCCCATGGGGTTTTTACATAATACTCGGGATATCATTCGGGTTTATG
>CAYUEJ010000118.1:3707-5536 GCA_964442565.1 uncultured Candidatus Epulonipiscium sp. | reverse complement strand
GTAGGGTAATTTACAATTCTCATAGACTCTGGTACCCTGCCCTCATCTAAAACAGAAGGAGGGAAAAATAAAACAGTGTACTTACCACCTGGGTAGCTTTTTGCTATTTCTTTAGCAAAGTTTGAGAACTCCCCTAGCTTATCCCTAAGCCAGCCTAAGGCTTCTAGGTTTTCAGGTGTTAATTCTACATTCGAACTTGTAAACTCTGGCAGGCTCCTACCTTTTTCTGATTGATATAGTTTTTTGGTTGCTTCATCATAAAAACAAGGTGGGCGGCTTGGATAAGGAATATTTATATTCCCAGGTTGAAATTCCTGCCACCACCACCAAGGCTCACCTAACTGCAAAATAGGTTTAAAACCTTCTGCTACTGCTATATCAAGATAATCTCTAACAACCTTTTCCCAGTAAGACCTAACATCTGTATTTGTAGGACTAAAAAATGAGGTAGGCGGTTCCCATCCTGTTTGGCCTGTTTCTCCATTATAAAGCCTTTGCTTCCAGGTATCTGGCATTTGAAGATTCTCCATAGACATAGAAATAATGATGTCACTAAACCCAGTGGTCTTCATGGCTTTTAAAAGATAGCGAAACCACTGTTTAGCAGCCTTGCATACCCCAGCGGTTTTTATAAGTTCCTGGGTTTTATGATCAAGTGACGATGCCCCTGACTTACCTTTTTTATCATAATAATGCGACGCTCCTACATATAGATTAATCACTTTTCTATATCCTAAGTGATGCATAGCCTGTATTATTCTATAAGGATTTCTATAATACTCATCATCATAACCTTCTGCTACCCTAAAAGGGTGGGCCTCTTTAGCAGCTGGGAAATCACCAAGTTCCCCGCCGCTTACTGACCAGCTATTAAAGGTAACACTTATTTCATCAGATCTTCCGGTAAGCTCATTTTTACCTTCTTCGTAGTATGATGGAATAATTGGAAAAACTATCTTTTCAATGTTATTAGCTGAAATGCTTATTGCATTATTTGGGTGTGTTCCTTGCTTTAAGTTTGAAAAATCAATTATATAGCTTTGGTGAAGGCTATATTTATAATCTATTTCTAAACTTGCTCCGTAGGGAATACTACTTCCTTCAACAGGTGCTATTGTGCCATTTACATAATCAATCACATAGCCGCTACCTCTTGAACCTGTACCACTTTTAATCTCTGTTAGCTCTTTAGTGTATAAATAGTTCCCATCATCATCAAATATATCTTCATACCCTGTTACAACTTCTTTTTCCCAAGATACCCTCTCACTTCCCCAAGCAATCCATCTTCTACTTAGGCTAACTCCTCCTGTAAAACTAGATACATAATCTGCATCAGTTCCTTTGTTTGATAAAAAACCTAGGGTTGCTACTTTTTCACTTCCATCTTTATAATTAATAACCATTGCAGGAAGTAAGGATAGGTCATTATACCTGGTAACTGGGCCCTTAAAACTAGGGGTAAAAGATAAGGTGACCCCTGAGTAGTCCTGACTTTCTGGATACCTTGCCCCTGTGTGCATCCTGTAGTCCTTGCTATTAAAGGCAAGCCCTATATAATCTGCATAAGACCTTAAATGGCCTGTTACCTCAAGGCTATTTGCTGATAAAGATACAACTGATGCCATGGCTGAAAAGTTAAACTCTACTTCCATAAACTCTGGCTGAAATTTAAAGGCCATCTTAAACCCTCCCTACTACCTGAACACTTATATAACCATTTGCTACTGAACTTGGAGCAGAAGTTCCAAAACTTATATGGGCCCCTGTATAAAATAAAAAACCTTGTTCTTCTTCAATAATTAAATCAATATTAGGAGATATATTAT
>CAYUEJ010000118.1:0-3607 GCA_964442565.1 uncultured Candidatus Epulonipiscium sp. | reverse complement strand
TTATTTCCCCACCAATCTGGGTCTGGCCTAGGTGTATAACCACCTGCTGATGGTGCTTGCTCACTCATTTGTCCTACATCTAATTTCATAGAATATGTGTTATCGAAGTTTACTCCTTCTGTTACCTGGCCACCAGTCCAGTACTGGGGTATTTTTGTTAAGGGGTCAAACCTTTCAAAAGATGAGTTCCATATTAGGTTCTTATAGGCTTTAACAAATCTGGGGTCAATACCATATTCATCTAGCATAAGCTGGCCATTATCACCTGTTATTCTGAGTCCAAATCTAGCCGGGGAATTTTCATCTTCCTCATCTATTTTACCTATCTTAATAACTGTATTATTTTCAGCATCTTTAGCTTCTATATTGACCTGGTTAACATTTAAGGTTCCTGTATCTATCCTTGTTGCATCTACAAAGCCAGTTTTTAAATAGCCACCTTCAATAATGGTTTCTCCAAGAAGGGCTTTTTCTACTGCGTCATGATAAGCAAGCTCTCCAAGGTCATTTTTATCCGCCTTATCTGTTGGATCATAGCCATCTTCAAACTCTGTTCCTGGTCCTATAGTTAGTTTGCCATAGATAAAGGTATCTCCTTCTTCTGTAATTTCAAAGGTCACCTCATTTTTTTCTTCATTGATTATTTTGAGGCCTTTTAAAGTTGCCGAGTTTAACTTTCCTTTTCTAAAGGCATAGTCGACTACTTCTTTAGCATTTAAAAGTGCCTGCTGAAAATCAGTAAAATCTTCCTTAGCATCACCTAGTACAATTTTAGATTTAAAGCCTTCAAGAAGATCTTTCTCATATCTTATTATTTTTTGATGGATATCTATACCCATCCCTAAATGTCTAACAGTTACTAAATCACCTAAGTTAACTTTTTGAAGGGAGGCATACATCTTATATTCACTACTTTTTTCCAGCTCTATAAAATCTATTTCATAAGTTGCCTTTGGTTTTTCTACAATCTTCAAATATTCTTTGGCAACACTTTTTAAAGTCCACTCATCATAAACATCGAAAGATACTTTTTTAGGAATAGGATAGGGCGGGTAATCTGGATGATTAATCAAGCTACTATCTATATATTTTTCATGTAACCTAATATCATCTGCTCCTACAGGATAAAGCCTTGTAATAACGCTATCCATGTTAAGAGTTTCTGTGATGCCTTGAATATTTTTCCCGTAGCTTATTAATACCCCCTTATCTTTTCCCATTTGATAATTTAGGCTAATATTAAAGTTATCCCTTGATAGCTCGCCGCCGTACATTTCTATCATCTGAAATAGGGCTTCTAAATGGTTAATCTCTTCAAAAACCACTGGCAGCTGAAATCTATAATCTATATCTGTACTTATATTAAAGGGTGTTCCTTCCTTGATTTTATTAATAACATATTTTACAGTTGCACCTGATGAAAGGATAGTTTCTTCAAAAAAGAAAAATGCAAGATCATAAGTAATATGTCTTGCCCATACCTTAATATTATCTTTCTTTTTCTCTATCCTATATATTCTAAAAAGCTGACCATCAGCTTTGATAATATGATATTTTTTTAAATACTTTACCTTCTTTGAAGTAGAAGGGTATTCTATTTCTAGGCTGTACTCTCCGTTAAATTCGTGGATTATAAGAGCAGATATACACTCATTTAAAACTGCTAAGCCATTTCTTGAAAAATTTGTTTCCTTCCTATCATAAATCTTAATCATTATAACCACCGCCAATTAGGAAGGATTTCTATTTTACTTACATTCCCGCTCCAGCTAATCACATTACTTCCTAGATCAAGCTTTGGATATTCGCCTTCCATCTTAGGGTTTAGGTTATTTAAAGCCTCATCATAGCAGTCCATAAGCTCTGAGTTAATGATTGTTTTATTACTAATTCCATATAGTTTTACTGTTTGCCCTTTTATTGTTAAACTAATATTTCCGTTACCGTAAACGCTTATTATAGGATAACTTTCAAAAGTTCCAATGTTATTAACAGATGTATTACTTTTAGTTAAAGTTATTAAGCTATTTCCCGCATCATACTTAAAGGGTCTACAGTTAAATACAATTATAAACTCTGAAAATCTTTTCATTATCTGGCTAAAATCAATCTGATTAACTACCTGGGCTATATATTTTCTATCCTTTTGAAAGCTAAAGATTAAGCCACTTTCCCCAGTTCCAAGTAGCCAGCCTTTTATTTCATCTACTTTGCCTATCAGATCCTTATTTTTAAGCTGGCACTCTACTGTAATTGTTATATCTTCATAAGTTCCTTCGTCATATCTAAGACTTGAGTGCCTTCCTGGTATGTCTATATACTCAACCCGCCTTTTAGGAGAAGGAATATTAGGCCTACTGCTAATAAGGATTCCGTAATCATCATAGCTATTTTTACCACCAAAATTAAAACTAAGCATTTCCTCTCCCCCTTCCAAAGGCTACTCTTTGCCTGTAAAATTCTAATTCATAGGCAAGCTGCTCAATGTCTTTATCTGTATGATTATTAAAGTTTTCTATAAGAACTGTAAGTCCGCCGCCACTTCCTCCTACCTGTCCCCCTACTTTTTCTATTGCCTTTGCCATTAAATCATCAAGGCGGTCAATAGGAAGAACTGCTTCTTGCCCTGCCTCACCAACACCGATAATGCTAGGGCTATTAAAAATACCACCTTTGGCATACCAATCTACTCCCAGCTTTGGTACTTTTGGCGGGTTTAAACTAAAGGAACCTGTTAGCTTAAAGTGGGGTAGTTTAATATGGGGAAGCTTTATCTGAAGTCCATCAAAGAAACTTTTTATTTTGGCTACTTGAATTTTTACAAAATCTACAACTGCATTAATTGGTGTCATGATAGCTGTTTTAATATTGTTCCAGACCGTTGTTGTAGTGGTTTTAATGCCATTCCAGACCGTAGATATGGTGCTAGAAATAGCATTAACAGTAGTTGTAAAGATACTGGATATGCCATTCCACAAGGTGGAAAAAAATGATGATATACCATTCCACACGGTTGTTGTTGTGGTTTGAATCCCATTCCAGATAGTCGTCACTGTGGTTTGTATCGTATTCATAACCGTTGTGGTTACTGTTTCTATAGCTCCCCACGCTGTACTTATTGCGTTTGCTATTCCATCTACAATCGGGCTAATGAAATCTACGATAGCATTCCATATGGTGCTTAAGGTAGTGGATATGGCATTAAATATAGTCTCAGTTACTGTTTTAATTGTATCCCAAGCTGTGCTTATAATATTTGCTATTCCGTCTATAATGGGTCCAATAAAACTTACAATGCCTTCCCACACCGTGCTAATAACCCCTGATATAGCTTCCCATACAGTGCTTGTTACTGTTTGAATAAGCTGCCAAGCCACATCAATAATAGCCGTTACAATATTAATATAGGTTTGTACGATGGATGAAATAACCACCCATGCACTTTCAAATATAGAGGCTATCACTTCCCATACAAAAGCAATCCCAATCTTCACTGCTTCCCACACACCCATAATGGTATCTGCAATGGACTGCCATATAATAGCCGCTTGCTCTTTAATGGTGTCCCAGTTTTTATAAATAGCTACACCTGCTGCAATAAGACCAC
>CAYUEJ010000117.1:0-5590 GCA_964442565.1 uncultured Candidatus Epulonipiscium sp. | reverse complement strand
TTCTGCAATCAAATGTGTCCCCTTTGGGTTATCTAATGCATACCCTATCATAATATCCTTTATGTGGGTCGGCTTATCTGAAGTTAAGGTCTTCATTAGATAAAAAAACACCTGATCCGCTGGATAAATCTCCTGCTTCTCACCTATAGCTTCCCCTAACTCCACCTTGTGTATCTCCACCTCACTAATCCCCGAGGATGTAACCATAATCTTAACATAGCTATCAAATATAGGAATATCATTATACATATCATAATAAACTATATAGCCTATATCAGGGTCCTGAATTAATTGCATATGCATCTTGCGGGGGGAATAATCAAGCTGAGTTAATAACCTATCAGCCATCTTCTTCGCCTTATCAATGTCCAGCTCTCCGCTAGCAACATTAGCCTCGTTCTTATATAAGATATTCTCCCCTTCAAATACAACTACCTCTTCGCCCCTTCGGTAAATCCTTCTAGGTTTACTTTCTGGTGACTTTGGAGGTTCTACAGAGATAGTCACACCATCTAGTGACTGTAGTAACCTCTTAACGAAATCTTCCCTAATCCCACTATTCATCTGAAATGGCGAAACAGTAAGCTTCTGAATCGGCTTATAATTCTTCGGTAGCTGGGCATCGAGAAAAATATTATTCGCTTCTAAAACAGTCTTAATACCCTGCACACTACTATCCTTAAGTACATGGGCAGATACTTCTTTCCTATAGTTTGCCCAACCTAGCAGTAGGTTTATACAAAAAAACAAAATAATTAATCTATTTTTCCCTTTCTCCCAATCCATAGCTGCTTCCTTTCCTTAAATTAAGCACTCCTAAGGGCTATACCATTCATCATCGTGAAGCACAATCCACCTTACATTTACCTTTTGTTCCTTCCCATTTACCACATAAACCCATTTAATATCATCAATAACAAGATTATTTAGCTCCTGCTTACTTGCAACATGCTCCAAGACTTTATTAATAGCATCAGTATATTTCATGCTAAAAGAACCGATCTTAGATTTATCACTAACTCCTGTAGTTATAGGTTTTAATTCGGAGGCATTCCATTTGAACTTAGAAATCTCCCGCCCCTCAACCGTTACCTCGGTCATATGGTCCATTCCCGTGCGCTCCCGCTCCTTCTTTGAAAAATAAACAGGTATACCCCCCATACGGATATCAAAGCTAAATATGTATCCTGTATTTGTTTCTTCAACATTTGACAAAAAGAGGGTATTTCTTATGTCTTTCGTAAGACTTTCATTTTCATCCAAAAATCTCCTAGCTACCTTATAGGCTTCTAGTCTTGGAATTTTTGTTTTACTACTCTTTACTGCTATATTCGAATACTCAAAAACACCACTTGGGTAGTATTTAACAACAGCCCTCATTAATTCCGAGAATATATATATCCCACCATTAGTTACCTCTTCTTTTTTAAGTAAAGGATTTAAAAAATAGTGATTTACATAGGGATTAAACCTACTTACTTCCTCATTATTATCAAGGGGATTATACCATTCTAAGACTTCATAAGGTATAGGAATCTCCTTACTTGATATGGGCAAAAATAAGTTCTTATTGCTAATCCCAACCATATTAAATGTAGGTTGGTACTTCACCTTATATGAAACAGCATCCTCACTTAATAAGTCATTAAATGCCCTCATATTTTCAAACTGCCCCTGAATCTCTATAGAAATCGTCTTATTATTTTCTGTAGATACTAGCTGCCATCTGGCCATTCCACTATAATCATCCATTAACTGTACAAAAACATAATCTATATTATTTATCTCAGTCTTATCCTTAGGTGTAGGCTCTGTGCTAACCCCAATCATTTCACCATAAGTTATTGGAATTGGATATTGGTATAATATTCCTTTCTTCTGGAACATCTCCTCCCAGTTTAACTCTGTTACCTCTTTAATCTTCCCTACCTTTAGATGCTCACCTATGTTTTTTTCTATTTCATCTCTTACACTATAATACTCCCTATTCTCCTCCCCAAGGCGATAAACAAATGTTCCGGGCGCACCAGGAACAAGCCATATGGATTCTGGCCCTATTTTCTTTAAAACACTTTTTTGTGATGACGCAAAAAAACTAAGGCTCGACATATTGCCAAGCCATAGTTTACTAGTTTGCCATACAGACAGTGTAATAAGTATTATTAAGGTTATGCTTTTAACTTCTCTCTTACCCATTTTTATCACCACTAATCTATAATAAGGACTTTATTTATTTTTTATTACTACCTGTAAATTGTTCTGTGTTGTCTATACGTATATTTTTAAGTGCTTCTTTCTCCTCTTCCGTTCTTCTTGTAACATAGATTATAAGCCGTCCTTCCACACTTTCCCCAGAAGCTGTTTCATAATCATAAAGGAATCTAATCTTATTATCTCCTTCACGAAGTTCAATTAGCTCATTAAAAGTCTGGCTGATTCCTACCGGATCTAATGTATAAGTACGGTAAGCACTCCGTGGGTACACCTTGTCACTTTCCTTCTTGTTAAACAACTGCATTTTTATCTTAAGGTTATACCTAGCCTCTCCCGTAACGTTTAAATTTTTATCAAATATGGACATTTTATCTTTTATCGGTTGGGTAATTCGAATGTACTCATCTTTTGAAAATTGAATTGGTGAGGATTTAGTCACCTCTGCCGCTGTTGTATTTGCAAATATGGCTGTCGGAAATAATAAACATAGCATCAAGATTGTAAATATAATACTTTTTCGCATTTCGAACCCCTTCCGTTAGTAATAGTTTTATCATCAATGTAATTATAGCTTACTTGTATTACATTCATATTACAATCTATTTACTATTGTTTTACACTTATTTCGGTTCTAATTTTTTCTTAGGAAAGTACATAGTTACAGTCGTTCCCCGTCCTAATTTGCTAGTAATCCAAATCTCACCACCGTGGAGCTCCATTATCTCTTTTGTAATAGAAAGACCAAGGCCAGTCCCCCTCATTTTACCCGACCTAGCCTTATCAACCCTATAAAATCTTTCAAAAATCCTGCCCATATCTTCCTCTGGAATACCAACACCAGTATCAGATACTTTAACCTCAATGTAATCCCCATGATTACTTGTTTCCACTTTTATTTCGCCTTTTTCAGTATTATATTTAATAGCATTTGATATAATATTATGCAGCACCTGCTTAACCCTTGCAGCATCAGCCTCCATTAAAATCCTATCCTGGTGGCAGTTTACACTTATCTCCTGGCCATTCTTTATTTCGTTTAAGTCATAGGCTGCGGCTGTTTGCCTTATAATCTGCGCCAGGTCAATATCTGTTATATCTAATTGAACCTGTTTATTATCCAGACGTGAGAGTTCAAGTAAATCTTTAACCAAAGCTGTCATTCTATCTGCTTCACTTATAATTACATTTAGGAACTGGACTGAAACTTCTTTATCATCTACAGCCCCATCGGCTAGGGTCTCTGCGTAGCCCTTTACTGTCGTCAGTGGCGTCCTAAGCTCATGTGATACATTAGCTACAAACTCCTTACGCATTTGATCAAGTTTTTGCTGCTTTGTTACGTCTTGTAACACAACAACCATCCCCTCAGCCTCATCATCAATATTTTGATAGGGCGCAAAGTGGATATTTATATATTTGTTTTGATATTCTATTAATATTCTTTTAACATCAAAGGTTTCCTGTTCAAGTAATGTGTCAAAGGATGCTTTAACACCAATCCCGGGAAATATATAGTCAAATCTATGATCCATCTGCCGGATTCCTAGTATCTCATATGTAGCAGGATTGGCATGGATTAAGACCCCTTGCCTATTAAAAGCTAAAACACCATCTGCCATATGTGAAAGTATGGTCTCTAGCTTGCTTTTCTCATTAGATAGGGTTCCAAGGCTTCTATTTAGCTCCTGGGCCATATAGTTAAAACTACCGGTTAATTGCCCTATTTCATCCGAGGCTTCTACGGGTATCTTACTGTGCATCTGCCCACCTGCAAGCTCCCTAGCCCCCTTAATCAGGCGTTTAATAGGCTCTGTAATCATCCTAGAAAATATAAACCCAAGCACTCCTGCTATCATTATTGCTATAATTGAGGCAATTCCAATGGTGATAATTATATTTTGCATACTTTCATAAATCTCTGTAGTATCCCTTGTAACATATATAATATACATGGTATCCTGGGTGTTTTTATTTAGGATTGGCTTGGCATAATCCATATACTCCGATGCCGTTGCAGAGTTAAAAAACCTGGGTATTTCTGATAATACCCCTTGCTTAGTGCTAAGGGCCTGGATAACTACACCTGATTGCACAATGCTACCCTGTTTCCACTTGTTACCTGTACCTATGATAACGCTACCATAGGCATCTATAATATATACCTCTTGTTGATATGGATAAATAGAATCTTTTAGTTTTTCAACAAGGTACTTGAAGCGGTCCTGGTCAGCAACTCCTGTTTCTTTTAATTCTATTTGTAATTCTACTGTATCAGCCGTTAACTTTAATTGTTGTTGTACATCTTCATATTGGCTTTGTTCAATGCTATAGAGTATAAAACTTCCACTAGCTATCATTACCACTAGGACAACGGACAAATAAATAGAAACTAACTTCCATTGTATGCTAGATCCCATATTAGCCTACCCCCTAAAGTAATATCCTACACCTCTTTTTGTTAAAACATACTCCGCTTTACTTGGGTCATCTTCGATTTTTTCCCTAAGCCTTCTTACGGTTACATCTATGGTTCTAATATCACCATAGTATTCATATCCCCAAACCTTGCTTAGCAATGTTTCCCGGGAAAAGACCTGCCCTTTTTGAGAACTAAGGAATTTAAGAAGTCCAAATTCAAGGTGGGTAAGCTCTACAACTTCCCCCTTCTTCTGTACTTCAAACTTCCCAATATCTATTCTAAGGTCCCCTTCTACAATAAGGTTTTCATCTTCATCTATAACTTGAGTGCTTTCAACCCGCCTTAGGTTAGCCCTAATCCTAGCCATAAGCTCCCTAACACCAAAAGGCTTAGTGACATAATCATCTGCCCCTATTTCAAGGCCTACCACCTTATCTACCTCTTCCGCCCTTGCAGTAAGCATAATAATTGGTGTGTTTTTTGTCTTCCTAACCTTGCGGCATACTTCTAGCCCGTCCATTTTTGGCATCATTATGTCAAGCAAAATAAGGTCTGGATCGATTTTTTCGATTAGCTCCAGCCCCTCCTCCCCGTCATATGCCGTATAGGCAGTGTAGCCTTCTTTTTCTATGTTATACTTGATTATATCTGAAATAGCCCTGTCATCCTCAACGATTACTATTTTTTGACTATCCATTATGTACCTCCTGCTATATTAAATACTAGTATAGCCCTTATTGTATCAGAAAAATGTGACTTCGTAAAATATAATTTGTTTCCAGTTATTAAAAATAGCAGGTAGGTAATTTACCTACCTGCTATTGACCAAAATAGAATATGTCTAGTTAGTTATGGTTTCTTGTAATAAGCCATCTATATAGATATTATTTATTACTCCATCCTCTTTTTTAAACTCTTCTACTATTTTGACTGAAACTTCTGGCTTATCTATTTTTA
>CAYUEJ010000116.1:0-5609 GCA_964442565.1 uncultured Candidatus Epulonipiscium sp. | reverse complement strand
AACTTGCCTATAACTTTAACTATATGGCCCATGAACTTGATAAGTTAGATGAGATGAGAAAATTATTTATAGAAAATATTTCTCATGATCTTCGCACGCCCTTAACTTCTATTAAAGGTTTTGTCCAGGCAATTATGGACGGCACAATACCACCAGAGCTTCAAAACAAGTATTTACAAATTGTACTTGATGAGGCAGAACGTATGAATAAGATGACTAACGATATTTTAGACCTTACAAAAGTGGATAACAATGAGGTAGAGATTAGTAAGGAGCAGTTCGAACTTAACCGTCTTATTAAAGAGATATTAGTTCATTTTGAGCCAATAAGTTTAGATAAACAAAATCATGTTGAGGTAATATTATCCGAAGGTGAAACCTGGGTATACGCAGACAGGGAGCTTATGATAAGAGTTCTTCATAACCTACTTGAAAATGCCTTTAAGTTTGTAGAGGATAGGGGTATCATTGTTGTGGAAACTACATATAATGCAGACAAGGTTAATGTATCCATTAGTAATAGCGGGAAGTTTATACCTGAGGAAGATATTAATTATATATGGGATAGATTCCATAAGGTAGATAAATCAAGGGGTAAAGACAAAATAGGCGCAGGACTAGGCCTCTCCATTGTAAAGGGGATTATAAAAAATCATGATGAAAAAATCTGGGTTACCTCTAAAGAAGAAGGACTTACAACCTTTACCTTTACAATAGATAAGGCAACTAATAAGGTATAAATATAAGATTTACAATGTGTTCATATTTTATTCAAAAATAAAGTTTATAATAGGTTTATATCAAAAATCAATATAGGAGGTTTGAACATGGACGACTTTAATGATTTAAATAATTTTGAAGAAGAGGAAATTATTGATGAACCTAGAAGGGAATTTTATTATGAAACTATAAAAGAAGATGTTAAGCCTAAAACCAAAAAAACATCATGGACCAAATTTATTGTTGCAGTCCTAATTATTAGTATTGTAGGCGGTGGGGCTATAGGTGCCAGCTATTCTATAGCACAACCCTTTGTTAGGCAGTATATTGCTGGGGGTATAGGCGAAGATTTAGACCAGGGCTCCCATGAAAAGGAAGTAGAAAAGCCTAAGTTTGAATTTAAGGATGATGTAAAGGATGTAATTGTAAATCCAGATACAGCAGATAGTAAGTCGCCAGTTGTACAAATTGCACAGAAGGTGGGACCATCAGTAGTATCTATTATAAATACAAGGACTGTTGTAGATGCCTGGAATAGGGAATTTACAGAGCCAGGCCTAGGTTCTGGGATAATATTTGATGTTTCCGATGATAAGGTAAGTATTATTACAAATTCACATGTGGTGGATAAGGCTACATCCTTAACAGTTACTTTCTTAGGTAATACAAGGGTTCCAGCCCACCTAATAGGAAATGATCCAACTAGTGATATAGCTGTAATAGCAGTTAACAAGGACGAGATTCCAGAGGAAATAAGGGAAAACTTAAAGCCAGCACCTATGGGGGATTCAGATACCCTAGAAGTTGGTGAGCTTGCAGTAGCAATAGGTAACCCAGTTAATGAGGCATATCATAATACTGTAACAGCTGGAGTGATTAGCGCATTAAATAGAGAAATACGTTTACCAAATAAGAGACTTAACCTAATCCAGACAGATGCAGCAATAAACCCAGGCAATAGTGGTGGGGCATTAGTAGGCTCAGCAGGTACCGTTATTGGAATTAATACAATTAAGCTAGTTGATAGCCAAATAGAAGGCATGGGCTTTGCTATACCTATTAATGAAGTAAAGCCAATCGTAGAGGAGCTTATGAATAGTGGAACAATTCTAAGGCCATACCTAGGTATAACAGGGGCTGATGTAACAGAAGAAACAGCGGCGCTTTTAGACTTCCCTATTGGTATATATATAAGAAGTGTAATGGAAGGCAGTGGTGCTTACGCTGCAGGCCTTCAAGAAGGTGATATAATTATCGAATTTAACGGAGAAAAAATATCATCAATGGAATCCTTATCCTCCAAGATTAAGGAACACAAACCAAGTGATACAGTTACGTTAAAGATTATAAGGGGACGACAAAATAAAGAGGTAAAAGTAAAATTATTGCCACAGCCGTAACTTTGGGCGTATGACCAGGGTCTATATGCACTTACTAACACACACAACCTAGTGGTTGCAAAAGTGTTAGTAAGCACACATAGACCCTTTTCATATAGCATAAACTAGTGTGGGCGCCATCTAGTGTGGCAGATAAGTCCTTTTAGGGGTGGATATTTGGCAGGGTTTACTGGTATAATAGAGGCATTAAGGAAAATTAAAGATTTTGGAGGTCTTATAAGTGAAATATATTAATACGTTTCAAGAGGGAGATACAATTGCCGAGAGGTATTTATGTAAATTTAAGCAGGAGCTTAAAAATAGGAATGGAAAGCCTTACTACTCTTTAAAGCTACAAGATAAAACAGGGGTGGTAGAGGCTAAAGTATGGGATATCAATAATAATATTGGGGAATTTGAGGTGTTTGATTATATACAAATAGAGGCTAGTGTTATTGTATACCAGGAAGAATTTCAGCTTAATGTTCAAAAAATAAGCAAGGCTAATGAGGAAGATATTGACCCAGCAGATTACATCCCAGCAACTACAAAAAATATAGATGTACTTTTAGAAGATTTGAATAAACTAATTGCAAGTGTTAAAAATGTTTATATAAGGCAGTTACTAGATAGCTTCTTTAAAGATGAGGATATTATAAAGGAATTTAAGTATCAATCAGCAGCTAAATCTGTACATCATGCATATTTAGGTGGACTACTTGAGCATACTGTAACTGTAGCAAAAATAGGTGAAAACTTATGTGAGCATTATCCTATAGCTAACAAAGAGTTGGTAATAGCAGGATGTTTATTACATGATATAGGTAAACTTTATGAGTTATCAGGATTCCCGGAAAATGACTATACAGATATGGGTAACATGCTTGGCCATATTCCAGTAGGGGTAGAGATGATCCATGATAAAATTAAACAAATAGAAAACTTCCCTAAGGAACTTGAAATTCTTATCAAGCACATCATACTTTCTCACCACGGAGAATACGAATTTGGATCACCTAAAAGACCAAAAATAATAGAAGCAATGATTGTTCACAGCGCTGATAATACAGACTCCCGCATAAAGATAGTTGAAGAAGTTTTATTATCAGATACAACAAACAATACCTATGCTGGATACAATCGTATACTTAACCGCAACATCAGAAAAAGTGTTTTTTAAGAAATAATTGAAGGTGATTATATGCACAATGATTCAACTAGAATTTCAGCCAACGAAATTAACAGATATGTATACTGTAATTACCAGTGGTATTATAGAAGGCTTCACGGAGATTCTAAGCTAACTAAACTAAAAAAAGAATACAACAGGGCCCTGGGGATTAAAAAAGATGCCAGGACCCACGCCTTTGTAAGAGGTAACAGGTTTCATTTAAATTACCATAGATTGTATAAGCTTAAAAAGCTTATATATCTAATAGCTATAATAGCATTAGTATTGCTAATAATTTATAGTTTATCAAGGGAGGATTTACTAATATGGATCCCCTAATATATATAGCAGCTATATTTATAATAATATATTTACTATCTAAGTTGGTACGCCCACCCATTGTTATGAAAAAACCAAGACACGGCGTACCTGGCGCGCAGATTATATACTCAGATGAAGATGACAATAAACTCCTAATATCTGAAAAATATGACCTACAGGGCAAGCCAGACTACATTTTTCAAACATTATTAGGTGGGGCCTATATCCCAGTAGAATTAAAAAGTACAAAGCTAAAGGATAATCAGCACCACCCCAATGAAGGTGACCTAATGCAACTAGCAGCCTATTTTTTAATAATTGAAGATGTATATGGTAAGCGACCTAAGCAGGGTAGACTAATATATAAGAATCGTATGTTTATTATAAAAAACACAAAAAGCATACGTAATCAAGTTAATAAATACCTCAAAGAAATGCGTCAAATGATAAAAACAGGTAAAGGCGCAGCACTACCAAGCTTCCCAAAATGCAGAAGCTGTGTTTGCAGGGGGACGGTTTGCGAGTGGTGCGAAGAATAGATTAAACAAATGATATGAAAAGGTGGGAAGACATGAATAAGGACAAGAAAAAGAGTCCATTACTAGACCTATACATCCAAAAACAAAATCAAGAAACAAACTTTGATAAAATAGGTGAAGAGGAAATAGCAAAGGCAATACGATCATTATTAATTAAAGATGAGATGACAACACAGGAACTCAATTAGTAAAATACATAGAAGGTGGCAGTGATGGATAAGATAAAAAGGCAAGTACCAGTAATTAAAAACGAGCACTACGAGGTACCAATTCATGATTTAGGGACCAAGGCAGAGGGTATTGGTAAAGTGGATGATTTTACAGTATTTATTGAGAAAGCACTACCAGGGGATATTGTAGAGGCTCGCATTGTGAAGGTGAAAAAGAACTTTGCATTTGGTAAATTAATCAATATTATCAAGCCATCTCCCTTAAGGAGACAGCCAAAATGTCCAGTAGCCTCCAATTGTGGTGGATGCCAGCTTCAGCACCTTGCTTATGAAAGCCAACTTGAATATAAAAGAAAAAAGGTACAAGATGTACTTGAACGAATTGCTAAAATAGAGGATATAGAAGTAAAACCTACTCTTGGTATGGAAAATCCATATGCATATCGTAATAAAGCCCAGTTCCCAGTGAGGAAAGAGAATGGCCAGTTAAGAATTGGCTTTTTTGCTATGCGTAGCCATAGGATTATAGACACAGATAATTGTGACATACAACATGAGAGTAACGCCAAGATTATTGCTATTGTGAGGAAATTCCTAACAGATGAAGGCACATCTATTTACGATGAAGAGGAGCACAAAGGTCTTGTAAGGCATATAGTAACTAAAGTTGGATTTCATACCAATGAGATAATGGTATGTATAGTCATTAACGGTAAAACACTACCAGGCAGCGATGAACTTGTTAAAAGACTTACAAGTATAAAAGAAGTAAAAAGTATAGTTTTGAATCACAATGAAGAAAAGGGTAATGTAATCTTAGGTGATGACATTACAACACTTTATGGTAATAGCTATATTAGGGATTATATTGATGATATTGAATTCGAGATATCCCCCCTATCATTTTTTCAGGTTAACCCTATACAAACTGAGGTACTATACAAAAAGGTCCTTGAATATGCCCAGCTTACAGGTGAAGAAACCGTTTGGGATGCATATTGTGGTATTGGGAGCATTTCACTTTTTTTAGCTAAAGAAGCAAAGAAAGTATATGGTGTTGAAATAGTCCCCGATGCAATAAAGGACGCAAAGCGTAATGCAGCCCTAAATAACATAGATAATGTATCATTTATCGTTGGGCAAGCAGAAGAAGTAATACCGAGGAAGTTTAAAGAGGACGGAATTAAGGCGGGCGAACTTGAGGCAGAATTTGCCGATTTGGACGGCTGGAACGCCGAAAGCGACGCAGAGTTTATGCTCAATAAACTTGGAGTAGGCGACGAATACCATTATCTTAAAATGGCAGAAC
>CAYUEJ010000115.1:0-5642 GCA_964442565.1 uncultured Candidatus Epulonipiscium sp. | reverse complement strand
GCAAATTGGTGTGGTACCACAAGAGGTTTCTGTTTTTGAACATTTGACAGTAAGGGAAAATATTGACTATTTTTGCGGATTATATATGGGGGATAAGAAATTAAGACAAGAATATGTAGAAGAAGCTATAGATTTTGTAGGATTAAAGGAGTATACAAAGTTTTACCCAAAAAAATTAAGTGGTGGGCTAAAAAGAAGACTAAATATCGCCTGCGGAATCGCCCATAAGCCAAAATTAATTTTTTTAGATGAACCTACTGTTGCAGTAGATGCCCAAAGTAGAAATTTTATATTAGAGGGTATTAAAAGGCTAAATGCAGAGGGCAGCACCATAATCTATACAACACATTACCTAGAAGAGGTGGAGCTAATATGCAATAGAATTGTTATTATGGATAAGGGCAAAAGCCTAGTATCTGGAAGTAATCAAGAATTAAAAGACATGATAACTACAACGGAAAAGGTTATAGTCAGCTTTAATCAGGTTAGTGAAGATATAATAGATAAAATGAATTCTATCCCTCATATTATAGACATACAAAAGGGGGATGATGATTATACCATAAAATTTGAAAATGGGGTTAATAACCTAGCAAATCTTATGGAATTTATTAAGGAGAATAATTTAATATATACTAAACTTTATAGTGAGCTACCTACACTAAATGATGTGTTTTTAGAGTTAACAGGAAAGGAGCTAAGGGATTAATATGAAAACCTTATTTAGGAATTGCATATATATAGGGAAAGATGCCCTTATGGATCCAGGCCTTGTGTTTTGGAGCCTGGTGTATCCAATTATACTTGTAACTTTTTTTTATACAGCATTTAGCGGTATTATTAATGAGGAGTTTAAAGGCGTAACTATAGGAATAGAAAAAGAAAATGCCATTATAAGTGCTTTAGAGGAGATTAATATAGTAAAAGTCATGGAGATTACTGGGGGTGATGCGCCGCTAGCACTAGAAGATGGGCAGATTGATGGGTTTATAAGCAGGGACCTAGATATATTAGTAGCTAGTTCAGGCATAAACCAAAGCATTATAAAGGAAATAGTAGAGCAGATTAAGCAAATGAATTACCTAGGTCTGCCTATAGAAAACTATAACTTTGAAGTAAATTATATAAGGCCAATGGGGCAGGAAGCCAATCCTATGCTTATTATATTTTATTCACTAATAGGAATGATGTCTACTTATGGTGTCTTTGTTGGAATTGTGACAGTCTCATTAGCACAGGGAAACCTAAGTGATATAGGTGCTAGATTAAATATGACACCCCTAAGAAAAGAAAGTTTTTTATTAGCAGGCACCATGGTAGCCTTAACCCTAAATTTAATTTCAAATGCGCTTCTTCTTATATTTATTGAGTTTATTTTAAAAATAAACCTATTTACAGAGATAAAATATAGTATTTTATTAATCATATTGGGTAATTTATTTGGAATATCACTAGGTATATTTATTGGAGCTTCAAACAAACAAAGCTTTGGAGTCAAAAGCATGATAAGCATTGTAATAACCCTGTTTCTATCCTTCCTATCAGGTATGATGTCCCCAGGAATAAAAATCAAACTGGATAATATCACCCCATTATTTGGGAAATTAAACCCTATTTCCATACTAACAAATAATTTATACAAAATAAATCTCTTAGGGAATACACAGGGAGTTTGGGGCGCCCTTAGCATACTGGGGGTTTATAGCATTACCCTATTATTATTATCCTATGTATTTTTAAGGGGGAGAAGCTATGATAGTTTATAAATATTTTATGAAAATTGTGCTAAAACATAAGGGAGTTATCCTAGCCTATACTATGATGTTCCTATTCCTATCAATTGTGAATGGGGGTGGCGCAGACCAGCCTGATACCCAGTTTACACAAACTAGATTAGAAATTGCTGTCGTAGATAATATGAATAGTGAATTATCCAGGGGGTTAATAGGATATTTAGGGGAAAATAATAATATTATCCCGATAAAAGAAGATGAGGAGTATATAAAGGAACAGATTTTTTTACAGATATTAGATGGGGTTGTTATAATACCAACAGATTTTGATGAGAAGGTTAAGAATCAAAAAGAAGCAATAGTGCTTTATAAGGATGAGCGCAAAGTAGGTTCTAATTATCTAGATCAACAAATAGAAAAGTACCTTGTATTTGCAAATGCAATAGGGCAAAATGGAGAATTTGACCTAGATAAGTTAGGTCTTGCCCTAAAGGAAAAGGCTGATATAGAAATAATCAATAGTCACGTAGCCCATCAAAATACAAATATGAACAACTGGTTTAAAAGCTACTATAATTTTACTAGCTATATAATAATAGCAATTTATGTTACCATAATAGGCCTTGTTATGATGAGCTTTAAGGATGAAAAAATAGAAAATAGAATAAAGGTATCCTCAAAGAAGCAGCTTAGCTTTAATGCACAAATATATTTAGGCCAAATAAGTCTGGGGGCCGTTATCACCCTGATATTTATACTAGGTAGTATAGTGGCCAAGGGCAAATATATAGGAGAAGTAGACTTTAGAAAATATGTTATTAACATTATGGTATTCTCCTTTTCGATCCAGTGTTTTGCATTTTTAATTGGTAACTTAGCAAAAAATAGGCATGTCATAAATGGGATTAGTACAGTAGTTTCTCTAGGGGTATCATTTATCTCGGGTGTCATGGTACCACAGGAGCTCTTAAGTGAAAAGGTACTAACTATAGCCAAGTTTTTCCCAAGTTATTATTTCGTAACCATCAATGAAAAGACCATAAATTCCCTTGGGGATATAAGATATGAGGTTTTAATGCAGGTTATGTTTGGAATCGTATTTTTGCTACTAGGGCTGCGTACCCGGCACTCAACTTATTAACCTATTGATTTTTAGGATGTTTTTTCATTTTGAAATAGGTTATAAGTCCTATAGTATCAGCTAAGGCCCACCCTAGAGGAATAGACCACCATATACCCCTTTGTCCTATTTGTGGGATTCCTGAGAGGATATAAGCCATAAGAACCCTTGTCCCCAAAGAAATAATAGTTAGTATCAGGGATACTTTTAATGCGCCAATTCCCCTAAAGTAACCGTAAAACATAAATAGAAAGCCGATTAACATATAGAATATTGAAACAACTGACAAATACTCAATCCCAATACGAATAACTTCAGTTTCGTTAGCCTTAACAAATATTCTCATAAGACTACCGGCATTCATATAAATAAGTGTCGATAGTATTATACAAAATATAATAATTGTACGAACTGCCGACCTAACACCTTGTGCAATACGTTCTGTCTTACCTGCGCCCTTATTTTGTGCAACGTAGGTGGCGAATGCATTGCCAAAGTCCTGAACAGGCAGATAGGCAATGGAATCTATTTTTCCAGCTGCAGCAAAGGCCGCTATTGTGTTAGCACCAAAGGTGTTAACAAGGCCTTGCACACATACCATTCCAAAAGTCATAATAGACTGCTGAATTGCCGTAAGAAATCCATATTTACCAATCATTAGTGAGATATCTTTATTAAAAACCATATCCTCTTTGCTAATCCTGATAAATGGGATTTTAATAAAGGCGTATACCAAGCACAAAACAGATGAAACAGCCTGTGCAATAACTGTAGCAATTGCAACCCCAGTGACACCCATATTAAGCACCAGTACAAAAAGTAAATCCAGCACAATATTAAGAAGAGCTGCCAGTACCAAAAAGTACAATGGTGTTTTTGAATCACCTATGGACCTTAGTAGCGCAGAAGAACCGTTAAACAAAAAGACAAAAATAAAACCAGCAAAAATAATTTGTAAATAATCCTGTGAGTCTGCTAGGATGTTATTAGGTGTATTCATTAACCTAAGCATAGGTTCCGTATACACAGTTGTTAAAACTGAAAGCACAATGGTAAAAGCAGCTATCATAACAAAAGACATAAAAATTGACTTTCTAAGTTTTGAATAGTTTTTTTCCCCAAAAAACAAAGAAAATACAACAGAAGCCCCCATACATAAACCAATTATTACAAAAGAAAAGAAATTCATAAGCATAAAGGCTGAGCCAACGGCAGCCAAAGCATCCTTACCTATAAATCTTCCAACTACAACTGAATCCACAATATTATATAATTGCTGAAATAAGTTACCTATCAACATAGGAAGAGCAAATGTTAATATGGTTTTAGTTGGATTACCCTTAGTCATATCTAGTACCAATCAAATCCCTCCAGGTCAAAAATTAAGTTTCATATTAAGTACACTATAGTAGTGTAACATAAATCTATATTTAATCAAAACATGAACTTATTCAGAAACTTCAATCCCTTCGCCAGATTCTATAGGGGCTGTTTCTGTAGGAGATGACCCAGTGGGTTCATTAGAGGCGGCTGTTTCAGCTTGCCCTTCTATTAAATCATCCTCTTTATCTTTGAGTAGGCTCTTATATTTCTTTGGTTTTTCGTTCTGCCGTCTTAATAACATAGCATTTGAATACATCCCAGGCTCCTTTTCGGCCAGAAATTTCATATCCTTAGGGGGAACCTTATCGCCATTTATAATTCTTGAAGCAATAATTATGCATTTGAGTTTTTCATCGTACGGATTATCAGAGTCATCGGATGATTCATTTAGTTCCCTCAATAATCTTGCGATTTCGCGGAATTTTTCGTCATAGGGTGTTAAGTTATTATGTTCATAAAAAAGTGATTTGCCCTCATCAGAGATAGTAACTGTATCATCACCACTAGCACCAGAATTAGGAATTGTGTCCCCTAATAGACTGTTAAACCGTGGTAAGTTCTTTGGGGTATAGCCTATATCAGGTTTTGACCCAACCAATCCAAGCCCAGGACCTTTAGAAATATTCATTAGCTCACCTTCCATCTTTGTTTGCGATTAATTTACGGTAACTCTTATAATAATAATATCGGCAAAGACAGCCTGTTTAGTTACCCATACATATTTTTGTATTGTACTTAATTTCAAAATTTATATAAAAGCTATTGCAAAATTTTGTCTTATAGATTATAATTACTTATAGATTGATAATGATTATCATTACTGAAATCTTACATACCATGTAAAACTACATTAAAGGGAAGGTGGATTGCAATGACCAAGGGATTGTCGATGCTAAATAAAGGTGATGAGGGCAAGGTAAAAGGTATTGAAGCAGGCAAGGATGCAACAAAAAGGCTCTATGAGATGGGGTTAAACACGGGAGCCTGTGTTACAGTGCTCAAAAACGATAGGGGTCCTATTATTGTTGGATTAGCAGGGAATAAGGTAGCACTAGGACGAGGGCTAGCAGAGAAAATCACGCTGGAAATATAAAAGATTGAGTTATTAATTAGGAGGATTTTTACATGAGCAAGGGGACTATAGCATTAGTTGGTAATCCCAACTGTGGAAAAACAACATTTTTTAATGCCTTGACAGGGTCTAATCAATACGTTGGGAACTGGCCAGGAGTTACGGTAGAAAAAAAGGAAGGAAACTTTACCTTTAAGGGTGAAAAATATAAGGTGGTAGACCTACCAGGTACTTATAGCTTGGGGGCTTTTTCGGAGGATGAAGTTGTTGCTAGAGATTTTATTCTAACTGGTGACCCAGATGTTGTAATAGGAGTTGTTGATGCTAATAATAT
>CAYUEJ010000114.1:0-5658 GCA_964442565.1 uncultured Candidatus Epulonipiscium sp. | reverse complement strand
AGCAGCAGGAGATGTGCCACTACTTTCTGTTAGGCCTTATCTCCATAAGAAGGTTGGAATTATAACAACGGGAAGTGAAATCTTTAAAGGACTTATTAAGGATGCATTTGGACCAGTTATTAGGGAGAAACTTTCGGCTTATGATGTAGATGTTTTAGGGCAAGTTATTGTAGATGATAAGACAGAAGATATTTCTAAGGCTATTAAGGACTTTTTAGATAAGGGGGCAGACTTTATAATTTGCACAGGTGGTATGAGCGTGGACCCTGATGATGTGACTCCAACAGCAATTAAAGAATCAGGAGCAAAAATTATCACCTATGGTGCCCCCACCTTGCCAGGGGCTATGTTCTTACTGGCATATATGGATAATAATATTCCAGTTGTAGGACTACCAGGATGTGTTATGTACGCATCAACAACTATATTCGATGTATTACTACCTAGAATATTAACAGGAGAAATGATAACAAAAAGAGATGTCGTAAAGCTAGGGCACGGGGGGCTATGCCTCAAATGCCCAGTTTGTACCTATCCAAACTGTAGTTTTGGAAAAGGGGTATAGGATGTTTAAAAGGGGATTAATTGTAGGGGTAGTAACAGTGGGTTTGTTACTATCCCTAGTAGCATGTCAAAGTAACAATTCAGTCAAGACAACTATTACTCTATCTGTTGCAGCAAGTTTAAAAGAAGCCATGGAGGATATTCAAAGGGAGTTTGAGGCGGAAAACCCTGATATTAAACTCCAAATAAATCTAGGGGCATCAGGGGCACTTGCTAAACAAATAGAACAAGGGGCGCCGGTAGATATTTTCTTTTCGGCGGGTATTAAGCAAATGGAGGATCTTAAAGCATCTAACCATGTTAGTGGTGAAAATATAAAAAACATACTAGAGAATAAGCTGGTATTAATCACATCTAAAGAAAATGATATAGTTACTAGTTTTGAAAATCTTACAAGTGATGAAATAGAGAAGTTAGCAGTAGGTGAGTCTGAAAGTGTGCCTGTAGGTCAGTATACAATGGAAGTTCTAGATAATTTAAATCTTGTAGATAGGTTAGCTGATAAGTTTGTATATGCAAAGGATGTAAGAGAGGTTTTAACATGGGTTGAGACCCGCAATGCAGATGCAGGAATTGTATATGAAACAGATGCTAAAATAAGTAGTGGCGTAAAGATTGTAGAAGTAGCTAAAGAAGGATTGCATAAGCCGGTGATTTACCCTATTGCTGCAATCTCAGCTAGTGAGAATTTAGAAGAAGCACAGAAACTTATAGAATATATTCAGGAAGAAAAATCAGAGGCTATCTTTGAAAGATACGGATTTAGTCCAGTAACTAACTAGTTAATACTAGGTAAAGGAGGGTGCTATGGCATACGATATAAGCCCGCTTTGGCTATCACTTAAAATATCTATTTTAGCCACTATTATTGTCTTTATATTAGGCATAGGGGCAGCAAGGTTAGTTATGAAAATAAAAGGTTCATTAAAGTGGATTTTAGATGTTCTCTTTACTCTCCCCTTAGTCTTACCACCAACAGTAGTAGGCTTCATCCTTCTATTAGTATGCGGAAAAAATAGCTGGCTAGGTATGATTCTAGCTAAGCTTCATATATCAATCATCTTTACATCAACTGGGGCAATAATAGCAACTACAGTTGTTGTTTTTCCCATTATGTACCGCGCGGCTAGAGGGGCCTTTGAGCAAATAGATCAGGAGATAATATGGGCTGCAAGAACACTGGGCCTATCAGAGCTTAGAATATTTATAAAGATATTACTTCCGGAAGCCTGGCCTGGGATATTAGGTGGGCTTATTTTGGCGTTTACCAGAGCCCTTGGTGAATTTGGCGCAACTCTAATGGTTGCTGGGAATATTCCTAAGGTTACCCAGACAATCCCCCTTGCAATATATTTTGCCACGGTAAATGGGAAAATGGCAGTTGCAGCTATCTGGACCTTGGTTATAACCCTGATTTCTTGCATTATGCTATGGGCAATGAATCGTTATAGTGAGGGGGCTAATAAGCTATGAGCCTTAAAGTAAATATCAAAAAAAACCTAGGTGACTTTTGCCTAGATATTAACCTTGAAGCAAAGGATGAGATTGTTGGTCTTCTCGGATATTCGGGAAGTGGCAAGTCTATGACCCTAAAGATGATTGCCGGAATAGAGACACCAGATGAAGGGTGTATTATACTTAATAACCGGGTTTTATTTGACAAGGAAAAAAAAATCAACCTTAAGCCCCAGGAGCGGAATGTAGGCTTTATGTTTCAAAGCTACGCACTATTTAATCATATGAGCGTGTATGATAACATAGGTATAGGACTAAGGTGTAATAAAGATGAGAAGGATGCGCTAATACGAGAATATAGCAAGATATTACACATTGAAGATTTATTAAAAAGAAAGCCAAGACAGCTATCAGGTGGCCAAAAGCAAAGGGTTGCCTTAGCTAGGGTCCTTGCTATGAAGCCGGAGATATTAATGTTAGATGAGCCTTTTTCAGCCTTAGATAGCTATCTAAGACGAAGCATTAAGGCGGAGTTTAAAGAAATACTATCATCTTATAAGGGTACAGTATTATATGTATCACATAATCGTAATGAAATTTATCACTACTGCCAAAAGGTAGCTGTAGTATCTGATGGGCAAATGATTGAAATAAAACCTACACAGGAATTATATACAAATTGCAGCACAATAGTTGGAGCAAAGTTGATTGGATGTAGGAATATTTTTCCGATTGAAGAAGCTAGGGTGGGGGGCTATACCCATATGGGCATTAAAGAGACAGATATAATATTAAGTAAGCATAATCAAAATAATGAGGGTAGACAGGCTTTCTTAAAAAGGATAGAAAAAATGCCAGAGCAGGTTAGATTATGGCTTGATATAGGCTGGGATGATTTGCTTCAATATACATGTAGTCTGAGGGAATATAATCAAATAGAGGAATGGCTAGAAAATAATGAGTTATATGCTATAATTCCAGCAGATAAAGTGCTATTATTAAAATAAAAGGGGGTGGAGCTTTTGCCAGGGCTAAATAAGATTTTGGATTTAGAAAAAGGTGTTACTTCCTTTATAGGTGGTGGTGGTAAGACTACTGCAATTTTTAATTTAGCCAAAGAACTTAGCAGCCAAGGGAAAAGGGTGATTGTTACAACTACAACCAAGATGTTTGTTCCCGATTCATCACAAGTAGATGGGCTGCTTATAGACCCAAGTATACTAGAAATAGGGCAAGCCCTTAAAAATCATAATTGTATAGGAGTAGCGGGTGCCATTAAAGATGGGAAAATCCACTGCCTAGATGACCTGAAGATTAGTATGATGAAGGATTTAGCTGATTATGTGCTTGTGGAAGCTGATGGATCAAAGCGCCTACCAATAAAAGTGCCTGGTGAAAATGAGCCGGCAATACCAAGTTCCACAGATAGGCTTGTGATTGTAGTAGGGTTAAGAGCCTTAGGGAGGCCAATTAGTAAGAGTTGCTTTAGGTCAGAAAAAGCCATGGAAATCCTGGGAGTTGATGAAAATCACCCACTTAGTATAGAAAATATACTAAAACTAATTAAATCACCTAATGGATTATCAAAAGGGATAGGTGGCTATAATACGACCTTGATTTTAAACCAAAGTGATACTTTAACTAAGGAGCAGCTTACTAAGGTTAAAAAGTGTTTTGGGGAAGATACAACAAATTCGGTTATTTTAGCTTCAATACAAAAGGGAGTTTATCATAAATTATAATAAGGAGATAGTAAAATGCTAGTATTAATAAAAGGGGCGGGGGATTTAGCAACAGGTATTGCGCACCGCTTAAAGATGTCAGGTTTTAATATTGTTATGACAGATATTGAAAGACCAACAGTTGTTAGGCATACAGTATCTTTTGCAAGCGCAGTATATAACGAAACAGCTGATGTAGAGGGTATTAGGGCAAGAAAATGCGAGAACTTCGAGCAGATAAAGGAAAGCTTAGAAGATAATAGTGTTGCAGTAATTGTAGACCCAAAGGCAACTATAATTAGCACACTTAGGCCAGATGTAGTTATAGATGCTATTATTGCAAAGAAAAACATAGGTACATCTAAGAGTGATGCCAAAATTGTTATTGGTGTAGGGCCAGGCTTTGAAGCTGGTGTAGATGTTGATTATGTAGTAGAGACAAAAAGAGGGCATTACCTGGGCAAAGTAATTACAAGTGGCAGTGCAATCCCTAATACAGGAGTACCAGGTGAAATCGGTGGCTACTCAAAAGAACGTATTATAAGGGCTCCCCAGGAAGGTATCTTTAAACCCTTAGCTAAAATAGGGGACGGGGTTAAAAAAGGGGATATAGTAGCATATGTAGATGATACGCCGGTGCTTGCCCTGATGCCAGGAACAGTTAGGGGAATATTAATAAAAAATATAAAAGTTATACAGGGCTTTAAGTGTGGGGACATAGATCCACGCTGCAACCTAGAGCACTGCTTTACAATATCTGATAAGGCAAGGGCAATAGGTGGAGGAGTTTTAGAAGCAATTATGAGAGGGGGCCGTAAAGATGAATAAGGAAGAAGCAAGGTTATTAGTAGAGAAATTTAAAATGCACAAACCATCCTTAGTAATATGTGGTGGTGGACATATAGGATATTCCTTAGCTAAAATGGCAGAAGAGCTAGATTTTAATGTGACTATACTTGAGGATAGGGAAGAATATGCAAATGATGTGCGCTTTCCAAATGCAAAGGTAATATGCGCAGATGTTGAAACTTCCCTAGCTCAAATAGAAAACCCAGGGGGGAGTTACTTTGTTATAACATCAAGAGGACATGCCTTAGATAAGAAATACCTTGAAACTATACTTAATAAGGGATTTACCTATGTTGGAATGTTGGGTAGCCGTTCTAAAGTAGCTACTGTAATGAAAGATTTAAAAGAAAACCAAGGCTTTGATGAGGAACTTCTCTCTAAAGTACATGCTCCAATAGGTGAGCCTATTTCAGCCATAACACCGGCAGAGATAGCTATTAGTATCTTAGCGGAACTAATTAGGGAAAAAAATAAGGATGGGAAGTTACCATATGTAGGTACAGACGTTATAGATGCCATAGAAACAGGCCAAGCTGTTGTCCTTGCTAGGATTACCGAAAAGGGCGGTAGTGCTCCAAGGGGGGTTGGCTCGGCACTTGTACTTAAGAAGGACGGAAGCATAGCCGGAACTATAGGTGGTGGAACCGTTGAGCATACAGTGCTAGAAAGGGCTAAGGGGCTTGTGGGAACGGATTTTAAGGAAGATATGGAGTTTAATGTGGGGGAAAAAGGCCATATGGGGATGATTTGCGGGGGGAGTATGAAGGTAAGGGTTGAAAGTATTATAGGAGACTTAAGATGACACAAAATAACTTAACACAAGGAAGCATATTTAAAAAGCTATTTGCACTGGCAATCCCCATTATGGGGACATCCTTCGTGCAGATGGCATACAACATGATTGACATGATTTGGGTTGGGAAATTAGGTTCAAGCGCCGTAGCAGCAGTAGGAACCGCAGGGTTTTTTACATGGCTTGCTATGGCATTTATTGTTATTCCAAAATTATCAGCAGAAGTCGGGGTTGCCCAGTCTGTTGGTAGGGGTGACATGAATGAGGCGAAAGTAT
>CAYUEJ010000113.1:0-5703 GCA_964442565.1 uncultured Candidatus Epulonipiscium sp. | reverse complement strand
CATAAAACTTAGCCTCAAATGGTTTAGCTTTAGGTCCACTTTTCATATCTGCCGTTATTGACCAATATTCTTCCTCTACGAAATCTTTAATTAGCTGTTCCCTATCGCAAAGTAATCGAAGGGTTACAGACTGGACTCGCCCCGCACTAAGCCCCTTCCTAACCTTCTTCCATAAAATCGGGCTTATTTGATATCCTACTAAACGATCAAGCATTCTACGAGCTTGCTGCGCATTTACAAGATCCATATCAATATCCCTTGCATTTTTAATGGCATCTTTAACTGCTGTTTCTGTAATCTCATTAAAAGAAATCCTATATACATCCTTGCCTTCTAGTTTTAGGGAATGGTATAGGTGCCAAGATATGGCTTCTCCTTCACGGTCAGGGTCAGTTGCTAGGTAAATCTTTTTAGCTGTCTTAGCCTGCTTACGTAGCTTTGCAAGAAGTTCCCCCTTACCTCTAATTGTAATATATTTAGGTTCAAAATCTTCTTCAATATTTACACCTAGTTGACTTTTAGGCAAATCCCTAACATGCCCTAATGAGGCCTCAACTTTATAGCCACGACCTAAAAACTTTTTAATTGTATTTACTTTGGCTGCCGATTCCACAATAACTAACTTATCTGCCATAGTTTCCCTCCATTATTCAGTTCTAACCAATCTTTGTCCTGGTAATCTTTTAATCAAACCCTTAAGTTCCAAGGATGTTATTATATATTGTAATGTAGCAATTGGTAGTTTAATATTATTATTTACTTCATCTATATATAGTGGTTCTTGACTTAAGTTATCATATACCATTATTTCGTCTTGTGCAAGTTTATTAACCTTTAGATTGTCTTTATTCTGACAATCTCCTAACAATTCCGCTGGTAAATACTGCTGAATTTCCTCAATAATATCATATGCATTTAAAACAAGTTTACCACCTGATTGAATGATTTTATTACTTCCAATACTCATCTTACTCCATGCATTCCCCGGTACCGCAAACACGTCTCTACCCTGTTCTAGGGCAAAATTAGCCGTAATAAGGGAACCACTTTTCTCCGCCGCCTCCACTATTAGAACACCCCTACTAAGGCCGCTTATTATGCGATTCCTAGCTGGGAAAAAACTAGGATGCGGCTTAGTATTAACCGGATATTCTGATAATATACAGCCCTGGCTTTCTATTTGCTTTTGTAGTTTAGCATTGCTAGCAGGATAATATCTATCAGGTCCATTACCTAAAACACCTATGGTTTTCCCTCCCACCAAAGCCCCTTCATGAGCCGCTGCGTCTATCCCTTTAGCAACCCCGCTTACAACCGTAACCCCCATCCTAGCTAATTCCCTTGCAATTTCATATGCCATAGTATGACCATATTCACTGCACTTTCTTGAACCTACAATTGCTATACAGGGCTTTGTTAAGTCCATATTCCCTTTTTGATAAATAATATATGGCGGATGCTGAATATAAGATAATAACTCTGGATACTTTTCACTCTCTATTGAAATAATGTTTATATTTTGGCTTTTTATATGATTAATTTCACTTGTAATTCTTGATGGATTCTTGGACTCTATAATGCTTTCAACATCCTCCTTGGATAAATATGAAAGCCTTGTATACTCCTTACCATCTGCCTTGTAAGCTTCCATGGGGCTAGCAAAGGTTTCTAAAAGCTTTGCTCTTTTTACATGTCCAATATTGTTTATGGTTGTTATCCAGTAATAGTACCAATCGTTCATAATACATCACCTCTTATACTAAAATAATATTTACCTTAGTATACCCATTAACTATATATTCAATCACTTATTTTCATAATACCTTAACAAAGTTATCAAATGGTGATTATATATTTTAAAAGTAGCTATACTCTAATAAAGATCTTTATTATTTTCAGAATCTAGAAAGGATTTTAATATATGTACTGTAGATTAACAAGCTGTGCCCTTGAGGGTGTTGATGGATTAATTGTTACTGTGGAGGTAGATATTAGTAATGGTCTTCCTTCTTTTGATTTAGTTGGCCTACCTGACTCTGCCGTAAGGGAATCCAAAGAACGTGTAAGAAGCGCTATTAAGAATAGTGGCTATCCCTTTCCAGTAAAGCGAATTACTATAAACTTAGCCCCCGCCGATTATAAAAAAGAAGGGGCTTACTATGACTTACCAATAGCCCTTGGCATACTATCTTGTATGGGTGTTATTGAACAAGATACCCTTGAATCATATATGATCGTTGGGGAGTTGTCACTAGATGGGAGTGTACAAGGTGTAAGGGGCGTACTGCCTATAGCCTGCGCGGCAAAAGATATAAACTTAAAACATTGCATTGTCCCTATTGATAATGCTAGAGAGTGTTCACTAGTTAAGGGTATTGATACTATAGGGATATCATCCTTAAAGGAAGCCATCCTACACCTTACTGGGCAAGAACCTTGCAAGGTTGTTAAATCCATCCCCTATAGTAACGACCAAATAGCAGCATCTAATTTGGACTTTTCTGATGTTAAAGGCCAAGAGAATGTGAAACGCGCCCTTGAGATCGCCAGTGCTGGTAACCACAATTTACTTATGATAGGTCCACCAGGCTCTGGTAAAACGATGATGGCACATAGACTTCCTACCATTTTACCTAACTTATCCTTTAGTGATATGCTAGAGGTAACAAAGATATATAGTATATGTGGAAGGCTAAATAATCACCCCCAAGTTATTACCCAAAGGCCATTTAGATCACCACATCATACAACCACCCCCTCTGCATTAATAGGGGGTGGTACAATTCCCAGGCCTGGCGAAATTAGTTTAGCCCATATGGGAGTTTTATTCTTAGATGAATTTTTAGAGTTTAATAAAAATGTTTTACAAACATTAAGACTACCTCTAGAGACTAAAAATGTAACTATTTCCAGAGTCCACCGCTCTGTCACATTCCCTGCGAATTTCATGCTGATAGGCTCCACGAATCCATGCCCGTGTGGTTTTTATCCTGATGATACAAAATGCCAGTGCTCACTCCAAAGTGTAAAACAATATCTGCGTAGGTTATCAGGCCCACTTTTAGATAGGATTGACATTCATATCGAAACCCAGGCTGTTCCTTATAGCAAACTCGTATCAAGTAGCAGTGAATCATCCGCTGAGATTCAAAGTCGTGTTCAAAATGCCATAGATATCCAAACTAAAAGATATAGGCAAGAAACAATAACATATAACTCCGAGTTAACTCCTACACTTATAGATAAATACTGCCCTTTAGGAGCAAGGCAAAAAAATTTGCTTGAAAACGCCTTTAACACCCTTTGCCTAAGTGCACGTTCATACCATAAGATAATTAAAATTTCCCGTACCATTGCAGATTTAGATATGTCTGACACAATTGAATTATCCCACCTAAGCGAAGCAATCCAGTATAGGATCCTAGATAGAACCTTCAATCTATAAAGTAGTAGATAATTTAACCCCCTGGCTATGCCAGAGGGTTAGTTGTTAGCTTTCTTAATTTTTTCTAATTCTAGGATAAATTCATTTATATCTTTAAACTGCTTATAGACGGAAGCAAATCTTATATATGATACTTCATCTATCTCTTTTAATTTTTCCATTACCATTTCACCAAGCTCTATGGACGAGACTTCTTTTGCCATGGAGTTAAGTATTATATTTTCGATTTCATCAACTAGTCCTTCTATTTGGTCCAGAGTCACGATTCTTTTATTACATGAGCGCATTATTCCACTTATAAGTTTTTCCCTGTTAAATACTTCACGGGTTTGGTTCCTCTTTACAACTATAATGGGTATTTCTTCTACCCTTTCATATGTTGTAAATCGCATCTCACACTCTTCACATTGCCTCCTGCGCCTAATGGAATTAGTCTCTTCTACTGGTCTTGAATTCAGCACTTTAGATAGAGCTGAACTACAATAAGGGCATTTCATAAGTACCTCCTTAAATAGTTTTCTTCTTTTAGTATAGGATAAGCCCTTAATAATGTAAAGCAAATAATCTATTGACTCTCTTTCAAACACTCTTCCTCTTTGATTTCAATTAATATTGTATCTTCCCCTATCTTCTTAATCTTATCCCATGGAATCAGATATTCCATCTCACGACCAAATAAGCCAAAAGTCTTCCTAGGTCCTGGGACTATTAGTTTTGTTATGTTTCCTTCTTGCCAATCAATCTCTACGTCACATATATAACCTAATCTTGAACCATCAATTACATTAATTACTTCTTTTTGTTTAATATCGTATATCCGCAACATAAACATTCCCCCTATACATTCTCCTATACCTTAAATTCTATATATGCTTCTTCATCTGAAGGAGCGCTATTTTTTCTAATCTTGAAACCTGTGCTTGGGAGATACCTATTTCATCGGCTACTTCCATTTGAGTTTTACCCGAAAAGAAGCGTAATGTTAAAATGTGTTTTTCACGTTCATTGAGTTTCTTCATGGCCTCCCTTAGAGCTATGTTCTCAAGCCATATATCATCTTGATCCTTCTCATCTTTAACCTGATCCATAATAAATAGCGCATCCCCGTCATCATGGTAGACAGGTTCGTATAAGGAAACTGGATCCTGAATAGCATCTAATGCTAAAACCACCTCTTCTAAGGGTAAATCTAGGAGCTTGGCTATCTCTGTAATACTAGGTTCTTTAGCCTTATCCCTTACTAATGACTCCCTTGCTTGTAAGGCTTTATAAGCAGTATCCCTAAGTGACCTACTAACCCTTATAGAATTATTATCCCTTAAGTACCTTCGGATTTCACCTATAATCATAGGAACTGCATAGGTGGAAAACTTAACATTATGAGATAAGTCAAAATTATCTATAGCCTTAATAAGACCTATACATCCGACTTGAAATAAATCATCCGCATGTTCTCCTCTATTATTAAAACGCTGGATAATACTAAGTACTAATCTTAAATTGCCATGAATATACTCACTTCTTGCAATTTCATCTCCTTGCTCTATTTTATCAAATAGTTTAGATTTTTCATCGTTTGACAGAATTGGTAATTTTGCCGTATTGACTCCACAAATCTCCACCTTATTAATTGCCATATCATTCCCTCCAGTTTGTTAACACATATAAGAATGTCGATATAAACCTATATGCTTAATCATTACCAGAGAACTTTTAATTATACTATATATCAAGTCATTCTATTAATTTCCTTTTTTAATCTCCCTATGATTTTCTTCTCCAGTCTTGAAATATAAGACTGGGATATCCCTAGCAAATCTGCTACTTCTTTTTGTGTTTTTTCTTTTCCTTGATCTCTAAAACCATATCTAAGTTCAACAATTTCCCTTTCCCTAGAAGATAATTTTGATAAGGCTTGCCTAAGAAGCTCTCTATCTACTTCATCTTCTATAGATTTATAAATAACACTTGCATCTGTTCCCAAAATATCAGACAGTAAAAGTTCATTACCGTCCCAATCCGTATTTAAAGGCTCATCAATAGATATTTCTGACCTTAGTTTATTGGTTCTCCTAAGATACATTAAAATTTCATTTTCAATGCAACGGGAGGCATAAGTTGCAAGTTTGATTTTTTTAGCTGGCTTAAATGTATTAACTGCCTTAATGAGTCCAATGGTCCCAATAGAAATTAAATCCTCTATTCCAATACCTGTATTCTCAAATTTTCTTGCAATATATACAACAAGCCTTAGATTT
>CAYUEJ010000112.1:0-5823 GCA_964442565.1 uncultured Candidatus Epulonipiscium sp. | reverse complement strand
AGCTTTTTCTATTTCGTCTATCCACAATACACACGGCGATATTGCCTCTGCTAACAATATAGCTTTTTTCATATTAGCTTCAGATTCACCTACATATTTACCTAACACCCTCCCCATATCTAATCTCAAAAGGGGCACGTCAAACAGGTGGGCCACTGCCTTAGCATTTAAGGACTTACCACATCCTGGAACTCCTACTATTAAAACTCCTTTAGGAATATCTACACCAAATTTTATAGCTGTATTTAGATTATTAAATATCGCTGACTTTTTCTCTAACCAACTTTTTAGGTTATCTAACCCTCCTATATCATCTAAACTTTCCTTTAACTGTACCATTTCTAATATTCCCGACTTCTTTATTACTTGCTGTTTCTGCTCAAAAATTAATTTTAAATCCTCTTCCACAAACCTCCCATCTTTTGCATAAGCAAGTGCTAATATGTTTTTTATTTCATATTCCGAAAGTCCCTTAAAACTTCTAATCATTCTTTCCAATAGGTTTATCGATACTTCTACTTCGCGTACATCCATAAATCTCAAAATAACTTCCTTAATCTCTGCATCGTCTATGTGCCCAATCTCAAATATTGTTATATGCTTTTCTAATTCCTGTGGAATTGATACTATTGATGAAACAATCAGAATAGTAGCCCTAAGTCCCGATAAAATCTTATGGCTAATATCTTTTAACACACTAATTATTCTTGGATTATCAAAAAAATGATGCCCATCTTTTATCACTAATATTTTACCTAAAAGTCCCTCATCTTCTTTCATGCTATTAAGAACTACCTCCATGGAATCATCTTGACTAGAGCAAGGACATTTTATTAGCCTGTCATTCTTGTGATTCCATTCAGTTAACGCCCTAGACCCATCCCATTCCATCACTCTCCTATCAGCTGATTTTGCTACTTGGGCAATTATTCCATCTGCTTTGATTTCATCAAATGTATGGATATATATAATTGGAAAAGCTGCGTCTATATAATGATTTAATTTTTGTTTCAATTTTTGTGTTTGCATACATTAGTCCTCCTCGTTTATAATAGTCCTCCTAATTTTAGCAATCCTAGTTAAAGTCCTAGTAGTTGGAGGAATACTAATTAAAGTTAAATATCCAACAACTCTCTCTAAAACTCTTCTTAATCTATCATCGTCTGTAATATAGTGCGCAAACTCCTCTAAACTCTTTTGTAATGCGTCATTTCCTGAAATAACCCTAACATTTTCAAATTTTATATTATTTGCTTCAGATTTAAATATCTCACTACTTATTGTTTTCACCACAGGAGTATTCACACCTATATAAGTCGTATTTTTGAATCTATCTGTGACTACAAATTCATCTCCGTAAAGATATATTTCCCTATTGTTTATTCCATTATATAAGTCTTCAGATAAAAGTCTTTTATCTAATTCTTCTTGTGTAAATGAAATGAATTCAAGCCTTTCCCCCCATTTATTATAATCTGAAAGGCTTTTAGGGATTAAACCCCTATTTTCTTGTGATCTAACTTTTGTAGTATTTATATCTGTGCCTTCTTCTATACCAAAAATTACACAAAGCATCAATGCAATTTTGTTTCTATCCTCACACCATTCTAATTCTTCAATTTGGGATAATTCATCAGTATAGCTTCTATCTTGTAGCCACATCTTTAATTTGCCTTCTAGATAATACTCTATAACCTTGTCTAAGTTAAAATTCTTTTTTAACTCTTCCAATGTTCTTACTTCTTTATTCTTATCCATAACCAAAGGAAACCTTATTGCTCTCTCCATAATCTTACTTCCCCCTTCGACTATTATTAACTCACTAATTTCTAATCTTTTCTAAATCATCTTTCTCTTTATTATACATGTTTTTTTAAGATATCTCCATCCCTACACGATTTTACGTTTGGGTGGAGTTTATCCACACGAAGTTAAATTTGAAATAGGTATCACAGGTCTTAAACTAGGATTTAAAACAACAAAAAAAGGCTCCCATCCTTCCAAAGGGTGAGCCCAATCTTTTTCATTCTTATTACGACTGTTTGTTATTTAACTATACTTAAACTTTATTTTTTATAAAAAACTTAATTACATGACCTAATTGTGCTGATGCATATGTATTAACTTCATGCCCTGCACCCTCTATAATTTCTAAATGTGCTTGTGATATAGAATTTGTTAGTTCTTGTGCTGCCTTTTTATTTGCTTTATCTTTTTCACCATAAATAATCATTGTAGGACATACAACATCTGCTATCTGTGTACTAAAATCTAAATCTAGCATTGATTTTGTAAGTTTAATAACCTGATTTTTGCTAAGTCCCATTTTTACAAAAACCTTACTAGGAAGGCACTTAAAAACTATATTTTGGAGGCTAAGTATCAATTTAGGCATTTTATACTGACCACCTATTAGTATCAAGGATTTTACTTTGGATGGATTATCTATTGTATAGTTTAAAGCAAGAATTGCTCCTAAAGAAAGCCCACAAAGATTAATTGGTTCAGAAAGTCTATTGCAGTATTCAGAAAATGTTGCATACAGACTATCGTATACTGCACCTTTGTTTTCTATCATGACAGATAATTCTGGGCAATGTATATCCATTGTTTCATCCAGGGTAGCAATTGTTCCATTCCAACTAGATGCATTTTGTCCTAAACCATGAACGAATATATATTTCATATTTTATATTTACTCCTTTTGGTAAATGGATTGTCTGGCTCATAAGAGATTCTACTTCCGTCACAGTAAGTCCACGCTCCCACTTACTAACAGCCTTATCTGAAATACAAAGCCATTAAAATCTGCATATAAAAAGGCCTTCCAATTACAATAGCCCTCCCTAGTTTGAATGATTTCTATCTAATTCTTCCCAAGAAGGAAATGTTTATTTACACTATCAACCAGTCCCCCAATCTTCCAATTCACTATTTATAACCCACTTACCATTTTCATAAATATAGGTAACATCTGTAGGATAAGAAGAGTCCCATAGATACACACGTACTTTAACATTAATGGTATTTCCATTATCTATTCTTTCTATTATTTCAGCAGGGTTATAATAAAAATCTGGATCTTTATAAACAGCAAAGTTTTTCATCTCTGGCCAACAATAATACAGTTTTCCATTCATTTCCCGAGTATTTTCCTGTAACATACTCTTTATAGCAGTTTTAGAAAAGTATGGGCGTAGGTAGTCTTCAATTTTGGTACGTGAATTAAACTCTGATCTATAGGGTGTATAATAGACGATACCGTCCTTGGTGTTTTCCTCGATGCTCGCAGTAAACTGCCCTTCAAGAATACGACTACTTATTATGGACTCCTGGGCCCTCTCTGAACCCTGAACTAATATATCCAAAAGTCCCGCATTGCTTATCTCCCGTTTCTTCTTTTCAAGTTCTGCTTGTCTTGCTTCTTCTTGTCTCTTAATTTCTGCTTGTTCTTTTCTTTGCTCTTCAATTTGTGCTACTTCTATATGTATTTGTTCTAGCGCACCTTGAGCTTTTCCATTTACCACTATTAGTACCTTGTGATCTTTTGTTTCTTCAATTATTTGATTGAGAAGTTCTTTGCCTTCTGCGTACTGTTTTTCCTTTATATAAGTTTCAGCTTCTAAAAACTGCTGCTCATAATAATTAATTTCCTCTTGCACTTTTTGTAATTCCTGGCCTAACTTATCTGCTTCCTCTGACATAGAAGGAAAGATACTATCTTCCTTGCTTACTTTACTAAAATATTCAAGTGCTTCTTCTATGTTATCATTCTTTTTTGCATTTAATCCAGCCACCATGTTGCTTACTTCTTCTAGCATTGCCTTAACTTCATCGTCTTCCTTTTCTTCTAATGCCAATTGAAAGGATGCCCTAGCCTTCTCATATTCCATACCTGCCATAGCCAATTTCCCTTGTTCTACTGCCTTATTAAACATACTGTTACCACAGCCAGTGAGTAACAAAAGGCTGCAAACAGCGATTGTTATTATCTTCCTATGTTTTCTCATGTTATACTAACTCCTTATTATAAATATTGTATCATTTATGATACGGCTCTCCCCTATTAATCCTAAACCCCCTATACACCTGCTCCATCAGTACAACCCGCATAAGTTGGTGTGGGAATGTCATCTTGGAAAAACTTAAGCTCTCATCAGCCCTCACCATCACTTCCCCTGATAGCCCGAGTGATCCTCCTATTACAAACACAATATGACTCCTCCCACCTATACCTAGCTTATCAATCTTACTAGCAAAGTCCTCCGAGCTATACTGCTTACCTTCTATAGCCAGTGTTATTACATGTGCCCCGTCTTTTATATGTTTTAATATTGCCTTACCCTCTTTATCCTTAATCTGAAGTTCAAGTGCCTCACTTGCCCCATCAGGAGTTTTTTCATCTGGAACCTCTATAATCCTAACCTTTGAATACTTAGACAGCCTTTTGCTGTATTCACCTACGGCATTTACCCAGTATTTTTCTTTTAGTTTGCCCACGCATATAATATCAATTTTCATTTTGTATACCTCGTTCTATATCTTCATAATTACATCAAAAACCCTGGGCCTTATTTTAGCCCAGGGTTTTTTTAATATAAGTTTTAGTCCAATGTAGGCTCGATTAATCCAAAGGATCCATTTTTCCTCTTATAAACTACATTTACATCTTCCATGTTTTCATCTAAATATACGAAAAAGTTATGGCCTAAAAGTTCCATTTGTAATATTGCTTCTTCTGCACTCATAGGCTTGATTGCAAAGCGTTTTGTCTTTTTAATTTTTAATGATGGCTCTTCTTCAACTTTAGTTGTATTGATAAATTCTTCTGCAAAAACTGCGTGGGATTTACCCCTACTTTTATCTTGTAAACGATTTTTATACTTGTTAAGTTGCTTTTCAATAATTGCCACTGCATCATCCATAATTGCATACATATCTTTTCCTTCTACTTCTGCTCGTAGAATTCTCCCGTTAAAAGGAATTGTGATTTCGATAATATGACGAAGCTTCTCAACACTGAATGTTATTTGAGCTTCTGCAGTAGGAAGAAAATACTTGTCTAATTTACCCATTTGTTTAATCATTCTGTCTTCTAAAGCATCTGTTAGTTCAATATTCTTTCCGCTTATAATATATTGCATACGACCATCTCCTCCCAATTTCAAACTAAAATATAGTCTTTATAGATTAGTTTGTATAATAGTAGTATTCTATATCTATCCGCTAATTCCTTCTTTTTTGACAAACTTTTTTTTATTTATCATTATAGTTTTGTCTTTTTGTCTTGGAATTATGTCTTTTAAGACTTTGAATTTTTTTACAAAACTTTGCTTAAAAACATTTTTGTACGCTCTTCTTTCGGGTTATCGAAAATCTCTTTTGGGTTGCCGTATTCGATAATTCTACCTTCGTCCATAAATATAAGCCTTGTTCCTACCTCTCTTGCAAATCCCATTTCATGGGTTACTACCATCAGGGTCATCCCCTCATTAGCTAGACCTTTAATTACCTCAAGTACTTCTTTAACCATCTCAGGATCTAGCGCTGATGTAGGCTCATCAAAAAGCATAACTTTAGGGTTCATGGCAAGCGCCCTTGCAATTGCAATTCTTTGTTTTTGCCCTCCTGATAGCTTATTTGGGTATTCATTAGCTTTTTCCCTTAGTCCAACTTTATCTAATAAGTCATAAGCAATTTTATTAGCATCTTCTTCCGACATCTTCTTTACTTTAATTGGTGCAAGTGTTATATTCTGCAGCACTGTCATATTAGGAAATAGGTTAAAGTGCTGGAACACCATCCCCACCCTTTGTCTAATAT
>CAYUEJ010000111.1:0-5849 GCA_964442565.1 uncultured Candidatus Epulonipiscium sp. | reverse complement strand
AATCAATACCGATGGCTTATTAGGAAAAATCCACTTATTCAAATATTCAATAAAGCCCTTTTCATCATAGCAAACACCACCACCTATGCGATATTTCTTCGTGGCATCTAACGGCAACTCTTCTATATGCCTTATGACTTAGCATGATATTGGTCATTCACCTTGTCTTGCAAATACGCATTCGTAAAGTTTTTCAAGGTGGTTTCCTTATACAGTTTATATCCACTATCTAGACACTTCTTGCATCCGTCCCTTGGTATTGTAATGGCAAGGACATTAAAATTAGTACTGCTTTTTGAATAAATCATATTTAAACCACTACATTTGTGGCAAGTCCTATATACCTGTTTTTGATTTTCTGTGATTCCATCTGTATCATAATATATCTGCCTTGTTTCTTCTATATAAGATTTTCCTGCATATTTTTCTTCCCTAAGCTTATGGCGGTTTTTCCATTTATCATAGATAAGCTTTGATATTTCTTCTATATACTTTGTAATATCAGCTGATTGTTTTAGGCTTTCTGGGTCGTAATCAGGCTCCTTAACCTGAGAATAATCTATTCCAGCCATGGCTAATATAATCCCTAAATTAATATATGGAAGGGCCCCTTCTATAGAGTAGCCTCCTTCCAAAACAGCAATATCAGGATCAAGCTTGCGATTTAGCTCGGCATAGCCTTGAGCTGTAAAGTTCATATTGGTTATAGGGTCTGAATAGTGATTATCTTGGCCAGCTGAATTAATAATGATATCTGGTTTATAATCATCTAGTATGGGTAATATGACATGATCTAATACATGCAAAAACCCTTCATCACCTGTTCCCGGGGGTAATGGAATGTTTATATTATAGCCATATGCTGATGGCCCGCCAAACTCATCTATGCTTCCTGTTCCCGGAAATAATGTTCTCCCATCTTGGTGAAATGAGATTAGTAAGGTATCCTTATCATTCCAGTAAATGTCTTGGGTACCGTCCCCATGATGGCAATCACTGTCTATAATCGCCACCCTTAGGGATGGATTTTCTTTTCTCATGTTTTCAATCATAATTGCTTCCATGTTAACGATACAAAATCCTCTGTCCCCATAAACCATTCTATGGGCGTGATGTCCTGGGGGACGGATGAGAGCAAATGCCTTATGAACTTCCCCACTTGTGACAGCCTTAGCTGCCTGAATGGCTCCCCCTACAGATACAAGGTGAGATTTGGTAACACGAGAGATGACATCTGGAACACAAAAGTGGACTCTTTGAATATCCTCTTCTGTTGCTATGACAGGATTAAAAAATTCAATCCCCTCAATATCTTGGATACCTTCCTCTAGTATTTGATCTTGGGTATACAAAAGTCGTTCTTCTCTTTCTGGATGAGTAGGGCTAATAGCCCAATCAAAAGCTGGGAATAAAACAATTCCTAATTTGTTCTTAGCCTTCATCATCTTGGTTTCCACCCCTTAATCTATAAATAAGCCCTGGTCTCACTTGTGCTTTAACCCTTATATTTTCTCCCGTTTTATAAAATCCATCAACCATATTAAAGGTACTTTCTTCAATAATTTCTATCTCATTATCCACTTCTTCATCATGAAGATTCATTAGGCTTATATGCTCCCTTAGTAAGCTAACAGCTTGTTTTTTGGCAACTTCCAGATTATATCTTCCCTTTATTTTTTCATAAATACCTAGCTCTGGAATAGATACTGTTTTTCTTTGTGTATCGGCTGAAATTGTTAGATCCTTGGTAGGTCTTGCAAGTGCAGCTCCTATAGCATTGGCAATATGATAATGATTGGGATAAACACATGGGATCCCAAATTTTTGTGCTAATATGGGCGATAAACTTTTTGCAGGTCCTCCAATGATACTAATCATTTTAGGCTCTATTTGCTTGTGACTCAGAATTTCTTTAACCGTATAAACTGGTTTGCTATTAATTTGTTCTAATAACTCATCTACTTTTGCCTTAATCATATCTGCCATGGTTTCTAAGACCCAATTCGCCGTCTCATTGGCTGATAGGCCTAGGGGTTCCCCAAGCTTTTTCATGGCTTCATCGGCCCTTTTCTTATCCCCGCCATCCATTAGATTAAGGGATATCATAGCATCTGTTGGGGTAGGAATATTACCACCAAATGCATAGGATTTATTTGCTTTTTGTGGTCCAATTCTTAATTTACCATCTTCCATATGGATATGGCTATCACCGCCTACCCCTATAGATACACTGTATATGCTTCGTATCAGTGTTTTATATTTATCTATGGTAATACCCAGTGGTTCAAATAAAGGGATACCATTAACGAGGAAAAATATATCTGTTGTGGTGCCTCCAATATCTAAAAACAGGCTATCTTTATCTGTGGGAAGCAGTGCACCTATGCCCATAAAACTTGCAGCTGGGCCCGATAAAATGGTTTCAACTGGCTCTTTTGTTGCTGATGCCATATCCATGGTTCCCCCATCTGCTTTTAGGATATAGACCGGTGCATGGATATTTTGTTCTTTAAGAGATTGGATTATCTGACTTGAAAAATTATTAAAGGTCTCATAGATAGCCGAGTTTAAGTAAGCTGTATATACCCGGCGTGGAAAGTTAAGATTTCCAGATATACCATGCCCCATTGTGGTGAATTTAAAATGTTTATCTAGCATGGTCCTAATTTGTATTTCATGGCTAGGATTTCTAGTGGAAAACTTTGTTACAACGCCGCAGGTTTTGATCCCCTTTCTCTTGAATAAATCTATGGCCCCCTCTACTTCTTTAGTCTCTATATCCCGTATAACCCTGCCCCTATGATCTATGGATCCTGATAAAAATTCATTTTCATCACCGCAGGCCAAAAAATCTACTGGTAAACCAGGCCCACCTTGAATTAGCATCCCTACAGATGATAGCTCATTTTTCACGATTGCGTTTGTACAGACTGTAGTGCTTAGATTGATTCTTTTTATTTTTGTCCTATCCTGGCCCTGTAGAAGCTTATCTAGGGTTGTTAGGACAGAACTTAATAAATCATTCTTATATAATGGGGTTTTTACTTTGCTTATAATTTGTCTTTCTTTTATTATTACTGCGTCAATGTTGGTTCCACCAACGTCTAGTCCTATTATCAAGTTATCACCCTTCTTTTTTGTATATAAAAAGGTCATAACCAGCAACCTATCATCTGCTAGTCATAACCTTCTTATTTATTTTGCATCTCTTTTAATTCTATTAAAACCTCATAGATATCTCTTTTATCCCTTGCTGTTGAATGATATCTGCCAAAAAGTAATATTTGATGATGGGCTGCTCCCCATTTTTCACTTGGTATTAATTCCATTAATGTTTTTTCTGTTTCAAGTACCGTTGCATTTTCTGGGACCCATTTTAATCTTTTGGATACCCTTTCAACATGTGTATCAACCGCTATGGCCGGAATACCAAATCCTTCTGCTAAAACCACATTGGCCGTCTTTCTGCCGGCACCCGGAAGTGTCATTAATTCTTCCCTTGTTTGTGGTACCTCACCATTAAAGTCTTCTACTAATTTTTTAGACGTTTCAATAATAAATTTACTTTTATTTTTATAAAGGCCTATTGTTTTTAAAAGTTCCATTACATCTTCTTTATTTGCATTTGCCAATTCGTAAGGTGTGGGATAGGCCTTAAATAAATCTGGTGTTACCTTATTAACTGAAACATCTGTAGCCTGAGCCGATAATATGACTGCGATTAAAAGCTGAAATTTACTGCCATAATCTAATTCTGATTGTGGCGCTGGGTAGATATTTGATAAAACATCTAATACTTCTGTAACTGCCATTTTCATTACATGCTCTCCTCTTCTTCTATATTTCTACGTCCTTATATCACCTTAACATTTATAAAGCATTTGGGCAACATACAAACTAAATTACCCCTAAGATTATTCCTCGTAGTGCCTTGGACAATTAATATAATAGCATTCATGAAACAGATGATAATAAACATCTGGTAATATATCAGCCCCTTGTATAAAAACTTTCTTATATCCTTCCCTTATATCCTTTAATCGCATCGTCTCAGAGGCAATATAATATTCATACTCCTCCCGGCTCTCCCAGTCCGTAGGATTTGTTTTTTCTTCAGCAATACTTTTCTCTATTTCTTCTGTGATTTCCTGAAACCTTATTTTAGCAATACTTTCTTGGCCAATTTGTTTTAAAGCACAAAAATATTTATTAAGCCAACTGGCATCTTCAAAAAACTGATATTTATTATATAACTCAACACAGGTTTTATAGTCACCTAATATATACATAAAGTCAGCCATTTCATCTATTTCTATATCAAATTCCTTGTAATCTGTCTCCAGCAATATTTTGGCTATTTTTTTCGCTTCATTTATATGACCGTTAGTTGCCAACTCCCGTCCCAGTGTCAAAGCAATCATTACATCGATGTCTTCATCTTTAAAAGGATATGTATATATTGATTTTAGTAATGCAATCCCCTCATCTTTATTTGCACATGCCAATAGGGCAATTGCCTCACAATACTTATATAGTTTTTTTCTCGTAAGCTCAAATGCTTTATGGAATAGATTTGATGCTTCCTTAAACTCTTTGTTTGCAAAACATACTTTTCCATAGGCATAATAAGTACTTGCATAATTAGAGTTGCCATTAATCGCTTGGCCCAACAATTGGACCGCTCTTGCATGCTCAGTCTCTTCACTTTCCTCAAGTAGAAAACATGCCATATTAGTGGCCCACATAGCAAAACTCTGATCTGTAAAATTTGATTGATTTTGAATGTAGCATTGCTCCAATATTTCAATTGATTTTCCTGTATTCTCTCGCAATTCACAAGTTATCATAGCAATAAGACAAAAAGCTCCGATATTTGACGGATTAGCAGATATCTCTGATTTAAGAATGTCCCTGTATTTTTCAAAAATAATAGCCCGCTTATCAAAATCAAGATTCATAACACTTTGAAGTTCTTTTATTATTTTATTTAATTCCATATTTCCACCTCATTTATTAGCCGAAATTCTTAGCAATATATGAAATACTTAATTATACTTCTCCATAACTTCATTATAAATACGGTTGTACGCCGAAAGATTTTCTTTACTTTAAAGATATATCTACTACCTTCAGCTAATTATCATATAGAATTTATCGTTCACTCATATACTGAAACACTTATTCGGAAGTTATTTTTCGTACTTCGGTATTTGGATACTCTTTATATTCACTAATGAAAAACAAAGGTGCCATTAGTTTACAAATTTTGTCCTTGTTTTTCCTTAAGAATAACTGCAAATCATCATTTCCTGCGAAAATCTTATAAGAAACTCTACCTTTAGTATTCTCCATTTCATATATACCACATGATTTTTCAGTGTATAATCCGCTACTCTCAAATATAGATTTGCAATTTCTAAAGACTTGAAAGGAAAATTCCACCGTTGTAAACCTCTGTGTGGATCTCGCTCAATACATATATAGCGTCCACAGGTACCACAAATATATTGTGTATGTTTTTCTAAACAATCCAACGGATTCAGTAAAGGAGTTATTCTATTTTTGTTAACATAGCATTCCTTGCACATTATCTTTATCCACTCCATTCTAAATTTGTCATTTCGATTTATCTATCCTACAAATTAGAATTTGTTATTTTCCCTTAGTTTTATGTGCAGTAATAATCGTATAGCTAGAGGCATTTACTGTTATTACACAGTCATCAATAGTTACATAATAATTTTTCCCTTGCCTTATTGTAGAAGAATTCGGAAGTTTAATTTTATCTTTACACCACTCCACCACATCTTTTGTATCTAATCCTAAGTTCTTTTTTATTCTGTCTATAC
>CAYUEJ010000110.1:297-5862 GCA_964442565.1 uncultured Candidatus Epulonipiscium sp. | reverse complement strand
ACATTATGAAAATGTCTCTTAAAATAGAAGATAATATTGTTAAAGAAGCAAAGTTTAAAACATTCGGCTGTGGTGCGGCAGTAGCCACAAGCTCCATGGCAACAGAATTAGTAATCGGCAAAACAGTAGAAGAAGCAATCAAAATCACAAACAAGGCAGTAACAGAAGCCCTAGACGGCTTACCACCACTTAAAGTACACTGTTCCTGCCTAGCAGAAGAAGCACTTCAAGCGGCCCTTTGGGACTACGCCCAAAAGAACGGCCTCGAAATCGAAGGATTAGAAGAACCTAAAGAAAGTGACGATCACCACGACCACGTTCTAGCGGAAGACTAAGGATTATGCCAATCCTAGGATCTTAGGATTCTAGGATTTTCTACTGCCCCTACAGGGGGCCATACAAGGGGGACGGTTAACATTAATCGGCATATTGCCGCAAGTAGGTAGGCCTATGACATCCCCTTTCGCATCTGCTAGCCTAGCGGCTAGAAGGATGCTTATCGGGGTATCATAGGCCTATCATTGCGGATAATGTCTTGGCAATAACACAAAACAGTAATGGGGACGGTTAACATAATCATCCCCAGCCAAAATAAAAGAAGGGGTGTAGGCGTGGAAAAAATAAAAGTAGTAGTAGGCATGTCAGGTGGCGTTGATAGCTCAGTAGCAGCACATATTCTTCAAGAACAAGGATATGAAGTCATAGGAATTACAATGCAAATTTGGGAAAAAGACGCACCTGATGATGACAGCGGCGGATGTTGTGGTTTGTCAGCGGTTGACGATGCAAGGCGAGTATGCCAAAAGCTAGGTATGCCACATTATGTTATGAATTTTAGAGAAGATTTTGAAAAACATGTAATAGATTATTTTTTGGAAGAATATCAGCAGGGGCGTACCCCTAACCCATGTATTGCGTGCAATAGATATGTAAAGTGGGAATCAATGCTACAAAAAGCTCTCCAGCTAGGAGCAAAATATATTGCAACAGGTCATTATGCAAGGGTTATCTATAATGAAGAAACTGGTCGTTACGCACTAAGCCAGTCAGCCACCCTTGCGAAAGATCAAACCTATGCCATGTATAACTTAACACAGCATCAGCTAAAGCATACTTTAATGCCACTTGGCGATTATACAAAGGATGAAATAAGGCAAATTGCACATGATATAAAGCTAGCTGTAGCCACAAAACCAGATAGTCAAGAGATTTGTTTTGTGCCAGATGATGACTATGCAAAATATATCACGGAAAACACCGATATAGAAAATAAAGAAGGGGATTTTGTAGACTTACAAGGTAATGTGCTAGGAAAACACAGGGGAATTATTCACTACACTGTTGGACAGAGAAAAGGCCTTGGAATACAGGCAGCAAAGCCACATTATGTGATTGAAATCAATCCAGAAACAAACCAAGTAGTAGTAGGTGATAATCAAGATGTGTTTAAAACAGAGGTAATCGCCAATAAACTGAACTTTATGCCCTTTGAGACACCGGGTATAGGTGAAGAATTAAATTTATTAGGTAAAATAAGATATTCGCAGAAGGCAGCACCTTGCACTATTAAAATTACGGGACCAGATACGCTACATTGCACTTTCCATAAACCACAACGTGCAATCACACCAGGGCAAGCACTAGTCCTTTACGACGGGGAGATGGTAGTGGGTGGAGGGACGATTATCCGAAGCTAGGTCAGCGGGTGGGGGTAGAAAGACGGGGGACGGTTAACATTTTATAAAAAATGTTAACCGTCCCTATATTATTGAAATTTAAATTTAAATTTAATGGATTAAATTTAGCGTAACGTGGTAATAATCTCTATAAATATACACAAAACTTTAGGAGATGATGTAAATGCCAAGAACAGCAAGAGAGAAAAGCCCAACACATATGTATCATGTAGGGTTTAAAAGTTTAACTGAATTTGACTTATTTAGGGACGATGAGGATAAAAGAAAATATTTAGAGTTGCTTAAAAGATACCTAATTAAATATGGATTTGTGCTATATTCATACTGTCTCATGGATAATCATGGTCATTTACAAATGGACACACGGGGGGCTAATATTTCGGATATTATGCATGCTGTTAATTTATGTTATTCCAAGTATTATAATAAAAAATATAAGAGGGGAGGACCTGTGTTTCGTGAACGCTTTTACGCCAAACCGGTAACTAATGAAAAATATTTTATTACTTTATCGGCATACATTCACAACAACCCCAAAGATATAAAAGGTTACAGAAATAATGTAGCCGCATACCCTTTTTCAAGTTTAAATGAATATATTAATGACACGGATAATTATGGGATATTAGACACCAAATTTTTAAAAAGTATATTACATTTAAAGCATGGTGAAAATATGGAAAATTATCTTGAGCTAGTAGGTATTAGTGACTGCGAGGAATTTGAACATGAGATAGAATTTATTGCCCCCAACACTGACTATAGAAGCGAACGTCATATAATAATAAGGCACACAGAACCACAAAAAGTTATAGACTATGTAGCAGAATATTTAAATGAGGATCCTCTAGGAATCCATTTAAGATATAATAAATCCTACACTAAATTACGGGCATTAAGTTGTTTTTTAATGAGCTGTTTTTGTGGTATTAGGCAAAGGGAAATATGTGAAATAATGGGGAATATAACTCAGTCCAGAGTATCAGCACTATCTCTTATGGGAATGAAGTTTGCACTAAAGGATAAAAGGTTACTCAAAGAATGTATGATTTGTTAGTATATTATCTGTAGGTGATTTAACTTATTTAGTTTTAATAATAATAAAAAAATAAGATGCTACTATACCCTATAATTTAATATTAATATTAGGTGTTTTTTGTATGGGAAAAATAAAGATAATGGAAGATGACGGGCTCACGAACTCTGTAGGGACGGTTCACATTATAGTTAAGATGTGCATAAGGATGTTAACCGTCCCGCCCACTTACCACACCCATCAAAAAAGAAATAAGGAATACGGCTTGATTTATAAAATATAAATATGTTAGAATAATTGGGGAAAGATAGAAAGAAATTATCATGCGCGAATTATGGCTATAACTTACAGAGGAGGAAGATTATGGTGGAGATAAGCTATTTACAAATGGCTCTAAGCTTTATTGGTGGACTAGGGTTGTTTCTGTATGGTATGAATATTATGGGAGAAGGTCTACAAAAAGCAGCAGGGAATCGAATGAAAAAGTTGCTAGAAGTCCTTACAAATAATCGTTTTTTAGGTGTCTTAGTGGGGTTAGGTATAGCGGGGATAATGCAAAGTAGCTCTGCTGCAACTGTAATGGTGGTGGGTTTCGTAAATGCGGGACTTATGTCACTTGCCCAAGCAGTTGGTGTAATCATGGGAGCAAATATCGGAACTACAGTAACAGCCTGGATTGTTGCGCTTGGAGAATGGGCAAAATTTTTACAACCATCCACAATAGCACCAATTGCAATTATGATAGGTGTGATAATGCTATTTTTCTCATCCAAAGACAGGGTACGCCAAGTTGGTGGGATTTTCTTTGGATTTGGGGTATTGTTTTTAGGGCTGGATCTTATGGGAGATGCGGTAAAACCATTGAGCACATTACCACAATTCCAAAACATGTTTATTAAAATAGGAAATAATCCTGTATTAGGTGTTTTGGCAGGGGCGGGGGTAACAGCAGTAATACAAAGTAGTTCCGCATCAGTAGGTATATTACAAACCCTAGCAGCAGCCTCGTTAGTTCCATGGAATGCAGCGGTTTATATAATCATGGGGCAAAATATTGGAACATGTGTAACAGCTATGTTATCGGCAATAGGTGCAAATAAAAATGCGAAAAGTGCAGCAGCTGTACACTTATTATTTAATATTATAGGGTCAATTTTCTTTTCAGTTATTGCAGTAATATATTTTAAGGCGATTAATGTAGAAGCCGGTAATGTACTTATTACAATGACGGGAATAGGTATTCTACATACCGTATTTAACATACTAAACACATTGTTACTATTTCCTTTTGCCGATAAAATTGTATTTTTAGCCGAAACTATTATTGGCGTTGAAGATAGCGTATCACAAGAAGAAGTTCTCCATTTAGATAATCGTATATTAGAGACACCTTCATTTGCAATTCAAAATGTGATTCAGGAAGTTGTTAGAATGGGGGAAATGAGCGCTCTTAATGTGAAATTAGCAGTTGAAGCTTTACTTGAAAAAGATCAGGAAAAGGTAGAGCAAGTATTTAAAAGAGAAAAACTAATTAATAAATTTCATCACGGAATTAATGATTATATGGTGAATATAACCAACACACCTCTTTCTGAAGAGGAGCACATGATTGTAACAGGCTTATTCCATTCAGTTAGTGATATAGAGCGAGTAGGGGATCATGCTGATAATATTGCTGAATTAGCAGAAATAGGGATAAAAGATAATTTAGAGTTTTCAGAGATAGCAAGGGGCGAGATTGAAGAAATAACGGCAGCAGCAAGCAAAAGCTTTAAGTTAGCCCTTGAAACATGTGAAAAAAATGATATTAATTTTGCACACAAAGTACTAGAAGCAGAACAAGATGTAAATAAAATGGAAAAAACACTTCGAGACAGGCATATTAAACGCCTAACAGAAGAACGCTGCACATCGATAGCTGGAATAACATTCCTAGACCTTATAAGTAACTTAGAAAGAATTTCAGATCATGCAGCTAATATTGCTCAAACAATATTAGAGCAAAACCAAAAGCAAACAAGATAATCAAAAATAATAATAAAACAGTATTGGGGATGACTTGATACTGTTTTTTACTAGCCCAGAGGGGGAGAGGGAGGGACGGTTAACAATATTATTAATATACCAGTGAAATTAAAAATATTGTTAACCGTCCCCGTACAAACATACAAATAGGAGGTATCGTATGGTAGTGAAAGTATGCGTAGGAAGCGCGTGTTATGTTAAGGGTTCACATATAATTGTAAAAAGCTTAGAAAGTCTTATTAATGAGCATAATCTAGAGGATAAAGTTGTATTAAAGGCATCGTTTTGCCTTGGTCACTGCACTAACGCAGTTGCCGTAGAATTGGATGAAAAAGAAACTTTTGCTTTGGAGCCAGAAGGAGTAACTGAGTTTTTCAATGTACATATAAAAAAGAGGGTGTTGTAATGCAAATCATGAATTTTTCCAGTGCAAATTGCAAAAATTGCTATAAATGTGTGCGTACTTGTGTCATGAAGGCTATCGAGGTTAAAGATGATCAGGCACAGATTGTAGGAGATCGGTGTATTGCCTGTGGGCAATGTTTAGTTGTATGCCCACAAGAAGCAAGAAATATTTTATCCCACATAGATGAGGTCAAGGAAAAAATAAGAACAGGCCATAGGGTGATAGCCACACTGGCACCTGCCTATAGGGGTTTTTTTGAGCAAAGTGATAAAATGATTACTGCCTTAAAAAAAATAGGCTTTAGTAGCATCCAAGAAACATCAATTGGAGCAGAGATGGTATCTAGGGAATACGAAAAAATTATTAAAGAGCGTCGGCAGAGCGTCATCATTTCCACATGC
>CAYUEJ010000110.1:0-287 GCA_964442565.1 uncultured Candidatus Epulonipiscium sp. | reverse complement strand
TAGGGAGTTAATTACTAGCTGCTGTCCATCTATAATGATGATGATTGAACGCTATTACCCAGAGTTAATCCCTAATATAATACCGATTGTCTCCCCCATGATTGCCCATGGAAAAGTGATAAAATCGCAAGAACCGGAAGCGTACGTAGTATTTATTGGCCCCTGTTTTTCAAAAAGTTGTGAAAGCGTAGCTAAAGGAAATTTAGATATAATCGATGCGGTTCTTACATTCGATGAAATGAACCAATGGTTCGAAGATGAAAATATAAATTTAGGGGATTTAGAAG
>CAYUEJ010000109.1:0-5876 GCA_964442565.1 uncultured Candidatus Epulonipiscium sp. | reverse complement strand
ACTTGGTGCTTTTAAAGGACTTAAGGAAGTTATAACAGATCCTGAGGAGTAAAAAAATGATATGCCCCCCAACATGTTGGGGGGCATATCATTTTTAAGGACTTTCATCCTAAATAATCCATACTGTGGCAATCTACTAAGGCCTTAGCCCAGCAACAAATTCCTGCACTTTTTTTAGCTCCCCATTGCAATTATGAATTTCCTTAACAATGGCAGATCCTACAATGACCCCGTCTACCAATCCCTTAAACCTTGCAATATCTTCTTGGTTTGAAATACCAAATCCCACAGCAATGGGTAGATTTGTACTGGCTTTAACATCTTGAAGAAAGGTATTCACATTTTTGTGGAAGGCATTTTTTTGCCCTGTCACACCCATAGATGATACGCAGTAGACAAATCCGTTTCCTCCTGCTATTACTTTTTTTATACGGGATTTTGAAGTAGGAGCAACTAGTGCCACTTTACTATCCAATAAATAAGGGGTTATTTCATCCCTTTCTTCTAATGGTAGATCAGGAATAACAAGTCCATCCACCCCTACCTTTATACATTCTTCTATGAATTTACCGATACCGTAGGCATAAATCATATTGTAATATACTAAAAAGGCAATGGGGATTTGGCTATTTTCCCTGATGTTTTTGACACACTGAAATACATCATCTATTGTGGTTCCAGATTCTAATGATCTTTGCACAGCATCTTGAATTACAGGCCCATCGGCTACAGGGTCTGAGTGGGGAATACCAAGTTCTATTACATGAGCCCCACCAGCTTCTAAGGCATATACAAGTTCCTCTGTTGCCTTAATATCAGGATCCCCTGCTGTTATATAGCTAATAAGGGCAGTGGTTTTATTTTTCTTAAGCTGATCCATTTTTTGACTAATTCGGTTCATTCTTATTCCCCTTCCTTAGATTTGCTACAGTATGAATATCCTTATCTCCACGGCCTGACAAGTTAACAATAACAATCTGATCCTGTGACATGTTTTTAGCCACTTTACAAGCATGGGCAATAGCATGAGAGCTTTCTAAGGCAGGAATAATTCCCTCTGTTAAGGATAGTAAATAAAAGGCTTCTAGAGCTTCCTTATCTGTTATAGATACATAATTAACTCTTTTTGTTTGGTGAAGATGGGCGTGCTCTGGACCAATTCCAGGATAATCTAAACCAGCAGATATAGAATGGGCAGGTATAATCTGGCCATCTTGGTTCTGTAGCAAATAGGTTTTCATACCATGAAGGACACCAATTTGCCCCTTAGCAATAGCACTAGCATGTAGATTGGTGTTAATCCCATGACCGGCTGCTTCTACCCCTATTAGTTTGACATTTTCATCTTTTATAAAAGGGTGGAAAATCCCCATAGCATTACTTCCTCCTCCTACACAGGCAATAATACAATCTGGCAGTTTGTTTTCTTTTTCCATTATCTGAGCTCTTGTCTCTTCGCCGATAACTTTTTGAAACTCTCTTACCATAGCTGGATAAGGATGTGGGCCTACCACTGAACCTACGACATAAAAGCTATCCTCAGCGCATTTTACCCACTCCCTTAGAGCTTCATTAGTGGCATCTTTGAGGGTTTTAGTGCCTGATGATACTCCAACTACCTTTGCTCCCAAAGCTTCCATCCTAAAGACATTGAGTTCCTGCCTTTTTATATCCTCCATACCCATAAAAACAGTACATTCCATATCAAATAAAGCTGCTACTGTAGCTGCCGCCACCCCATGCTGCCCTGCTCCTGTCTCTGCAATGATTCGCTTTTTTCCCATATGTTTTGCTAGTAATATTTGCCCCATTACATTATTAATTTTGTGGGCTCCTGTATGGTTTAGGTCTTCTCTTTTAAGATAAATCTTTGCCCCACCTATTTTTTTAGAAAGCCTCCTTGCCTCATACAAGCCCGAAGGCCTTCCCACATATTCTCTTAAATAAAAGGCTAATTCATCTTTAAATTCCTCTGTGTGGCAAAGTAAGTTAAAATTATCTTCAAGTTCTATTAATGGGTTCATTAATGTTTCAGGTACATATTGGCCGCCAAACTCCCCAAATTTCCTATCCATATTCCCTCACACTCCTTATAAATTCCTTAATTTTATCTATATCTTTAACACCATCTGACTCCACTCCCGAGCTAACATCTACTACCTGGGGCCTTACCTTTTCTATAGCTTGAGAGACATTTCCTGGTGATAGTCCCCCTGCAAGGATTATATTATCTCTTGGAATATCTTTAGCAATATCCCAAGAGAAGGCTATCCCAGATCCCCCTGGAACACCTGAGATAAGAGTATCTAACAAAACCCCAGATACATCTGGGTAGGTCCTATGCCTTTCTATATCTCTTATAGTTGCAACAGATAAAGATTTCCATACTGGTCTATTTATTTGGGAGCAGTAGCTAGGACTCTCACCCCCATGTAGCTGTACTATATCTAAGTTACAATAATCTGCTATGTCATTAACCTTTTGTAATTCTTCATTTAAAAATACGCCAACAGTTTTTATCTTTGGGTTTAAAGCTTTTATTAAATCCTTAGCTGTTTGTGGCCCTATTTGCCTTTTGCTAGGTGCAAATACAAATCCTATATAATCTATATCTAAGGCATTTATTTTTTCTATATCTGCTAATGTTTTAAGTCCGCAAATCTTAATTTCTACTTGTGTAGCCATTTTTTAGCTCCTTTGCATGTTCAGGTATATTGGAGCTTCTCATAAAACTTTCCCCTACCAAAACAGCATCTATTTTTACCTTAGATGAAATAAAATTAATATCTTCTCCTGTGTGAATCCCACTTTCACTAACAATTAAATGGGTGCTTGGTATCATCTTACTAAGGGAAACTGTTGTGTTTAAGTCAGTTGTAAAATATTTAAGATCCCTATTATTAATACCGATAATTCTTGCATCTGTTTGTAATACCTTATTAAGCTCTTCCTCAGTATGAACCTCTACTAGAGCATCCATCCCCAGACTTTTAGCATAAAGCAGATATTCTTGCAGCTGATTCTTACTTAATAAGGCTGCTATAAGAAGAATTGAACTTGCCCCTAAAACATGTGCCATTTCGATTTGCATTGGATCTATGATAAAATCCTTGCAAAGTAGGGGAATGTTAACTATTTGGCTCACATCATATAAATAATCTAAGCTACCTTTAAAGAAATACTCCTCTGTTAAAACTGATATAGCATCTACATTACCTTCGTATGAGGCGGCTAGTTTTACAGGGTTAAAGTCTTCCTTAATAATCCCTTTTGAGGGGGAGGCTTTTTTTATCTCCCCTATAATTGAAAGTCCTGGCTTTGAAATAGCATGGTAAAAACTAATAGGTAGGGCCCTATTAATTTTAGATTTTTCAACTGAGTCATAATAGCTTTGATTAAAATTTTTTATTATTGATGGTAGCATTTCCTTCTTTTTAACTACAATTTTATCTAGCACATTTGCTATAGGCATTAGACACACCCCTCTTTCAGATTTTCCCTAGCCAGTCTCTGGGTATATTTAATATAGTTTTCCATTTTAGCTTTAACTATCCCATCATCAATTAGTTTCTTAGATAGTTCTACACCCTCTTCAATACTAGTAACTTTCTTACCTAGGTATAAGGCAGCCCCGCTATTTAATAAAACAATATCTCTTTTAGGTCCTAGCTCCCCATTAAATATATCCTTTATAATCTGGGCATTCTCCTTGGAATCCCCACCGAGTAAGTCCTTAGGCTTACTAAGTTCTAATCCAAAATCCTCTGGATTTATATAGTAGGTTACTATTTCACCATCCTTAAGCTCAACAATTTCAGTACTTGTTGTAGTTGTAAGCTCATCAAGACCGTCTAATCCATGTACAATTAGGGCATGTTTAGTGCCTAAATTCTTAAGAACTTTAGCAAATACCAGGGCAAGGCTTCTATCATACACACCTATAATCTGAGCATCTACTAAAGCAGGATTGGTTAAAGGACCTAACATATTAAATATTGTAGGGTAACCTAGAGCCTTCCTAATAGGAGCTGCGTACTTCATAGCGGGATGAAAAAGTGGTGCAAAGAAAAATCCTATTTGATGCTCTTTAATACAATCTTCCACCTGTTTAGGTGATAGTTCTATATTAACCCCTAGCGCCTCTAAAACATCAGCGCTACCGCTTTTACTAGATACTGAACGGTTACCATGTTTTGCCGTGTGAATCCCAGCGGCAGCGCAAATAAATGATGTAGCAGTTGAAATATTAAAAGTCCCTGTCCTGTCCCCACCAGTTCCGCATGTATCAATAGTATAAAGATTGGCGAGCTCTACCTTTTTTGATTTTCCACGCATTACTTTTGCCCCTCCGGTTATTTCATTAATTGTTTCCCCCTTCATTCTAAGAGCGGTTAAAAATGCTCCTCCAACAGCCTCTGATAAGTTCCCCTCCATTAATTCTTCCATAACTACCATCATTTCTTTTTCAGATAAGTTTTCATTCCTAATAACCTTCTCCATAATCTCTTTCATTTTTACCCACTCCCATCGAAACTGCATTTATTAAAGCTTTTACCTTGTTTTCTGATTCCTCATATTCTTTTTCAGGACTCGAGTCTGCAACAATGCCTGCGCCAGCTTGCATATGAATAAGCCCATCTTTTACAACCATCATCCTAATGGCAATGCACATATCCATTTCACCATCAAATCCAATGTAGCCAGCTGCTCCACCATAAAAACCTCTTTTATCATCTTCTAGCTTTTCTATGATTTCCATTGCTCTTTGCCTTGGGGCACCTGATAAAGTTCCTGCTGGAAAAAACTCATTTAAAACTTCTATGCTATTTTTATCTTTTGTTTTTTCACCCTCAACTATAGAGGTGATATGCATCACATGAGAAAATCTTTCTACCTTCATATAATCTTTGACTATAATTTTATCTGCTTTAGATACTAGTGACATATCTTCTTTTGCAAGCTCAACTAGCATTTTATGCTCCTCAATTTCTTTAGGATCTTCTAGTAATTCTTTTTCGAGTGCCCTATCTTCCTCATTTGTACTACCACGCTTCCTGGTTCCTGCAATAGGACAAGTAGATATCTTTCCGTCTTGTAGCTTAACAAGCATTTCTGGCGAGCTGCCTATAGCATGGCAATCGCCAAAGTTAAAATAAAACAAATATGGCGAAGGATTAAGGGACCTAAGGTTACGATATAGTTGAAAGGGCTTAATATTACTATTACAGCTCCAACGCTGGGATAATACTATCTGTGAAATTTCACCTTTGTTTATATATTCTTTTGCCATATTTACTTTATCCATAAAATTAGCCTTGCTCATATTGGGGGTGTAATCACCTATAACTATTTCTGTTTGTTTTTCTATACTTAAAGGATTTTGCAGTCTTTTATACATTTCATTTAGTTTGAGTTTTGCTCTTTTTTCCCCTTCTAAGTCATCAGTATCTAGGGCAACAAATAGGATTTTCCCATAATCATGATCATAGGCTATAAATTCTGTTACAAAGAAAAAATCAGATGATTGTTCGTATCCCATAATTCCTACCAGGCCACCCACGAAGGGTAAATGAGTCGTATTATCTATCTCATAACTTTGTATGGCATTTCTTAAGATTTCTTCTGTATAATTTTTATTATCTCCCCGTATAATCTTTTTTGGTTCTGCTCCTATAAAGGAAAATCTATTATTATCCTTGCTCTTACTCTCTAGTAAGAAGCCTACCTCCTCGCCTACATATTTTTGAAATACTGTAATGGGAGTTTCTGTATCACCTAAAATTGTTTTTACATATGGTACCTTCCTCATAAAATCACCCTTTCCTATTATACAAATATACAAAAAAAGAACACAATCCATCCCCAAAGGGACGAAA
>CAYUEJ010000108.1:0-5903 GCA_964442565.1 uncultured Candidatus Epulonipiscium sp. | reverse complement strand
GCAATCGCCCTTACAGCAATGCCCGTAGATGATACAAAGATAATTGTTTTGTGGTTTTTAACAGCCTTCTTAGTTACATCTTTAAGACCATACTTTACAACTTCTTCCCTAGTGATTATCTCCAAATCGTCAAATAAACCTTTAAGCCTCTCACCTATCTCATTTCCTCTTTGACTTGCACTAATTAAAAGCATTTTAGTTCTTTCCTTTTCTAAACATATGGCTAAAGCCTGGGTCGTATAATAGGCTCTTATCATAAGGTGAATCTAAGAAATCTCCCACTAAAATCTGGGCACACTTTGTTACATTAGCCTCTTTAACTTTTTCTGAAATATCATCAAGTGTCCCCCTGATAACCCTTTCATCTTCCCATGTAGCCCTTTCAACAACAGCAATAGGAACATTCTTGCCGTAGCCTTTCCTTAGCTTATCTACTACCCTATCTATCATTCCTATAGATAAAAATATTGCCATAGATGCCCCTATGCCTGCTAATACTTCTAAGTCCTCAGTCTCTGGGACTGGCGTCCTACCTTCTATTCTTGTTAAAATTATAGTTTGGGTAACTCCAGGCAGTGTTAATTCTGCTGGAATTCTTGAAGCCGCCGCCGTAAAGGAGCTTACCCCAGGGACTACCTCATAAGGAATTTCTAATTTTGTTAGCTCTGTCATTTGTTCCTGGATTGCCCCGTAAATTGCTGGGTCCCCTGTGTGAAGCCTTACTATAACCTTATCCTTAGTATAATCCTCTTTAATCGTCTGGATAACCTCATCTAAGGTCATTCCTGCTGAGTTATATATCTTTGTATCTGGCCTGCAAAACTCCATATGTTTACTATTAACTAAGGAGCCTGCATAAATAACCAGGTCGGCCTGCCTTATAAGCTCCCTACCTTTCACGGTAATTAAATCCACATCACCTGGTCCTGCTCCGATAAAATATACCATATGCTTCCTCCTAGTTCTTTGTATCTTCTGTGATTTTACTTGCAATAATTAGGGCCATATATTCTTTATTATTTATAATTTCTTCTTTATCTGTTAAGACTTCTTGCCCATCCCTACCAGCCCTTTTTATATAGGTATATTGATAGCCTTTATTTTCTAGATGGTTTATAATCTTTTCTTCTTGCCTATATACCTTCATAATAACAATATAGGGCTGGTCTTCAACTTCATCTATCCTTGTTCCCGGCAGTATCAGTAGGTTTTCATCCCCTATTACTAGCGGAAGCCCAGCAAGGCTTGCACTAGCACAAAATGATGTAATCCCTGGTACTGTTTCTATCTCAAACCCCTCTCCTTGAAAGTGTTCAAGCAGGTATATATAGGTACTATATACAAATGGATCGCCTATGGTTAAGAAGGCTACATCCCTACCTTCTAATAAGTATGACTCTATTACCTGATAGGCCTTATATATTTTTTCCTCCCTATCATCTTTCCCCATGGGAAAATGAAGAATTTGGGTTTTAGTTCCTTCCGCGATATAGTCTTTAGTAATATCTAAAGCTATGCTATCTCCACCAGCCATTGCACTTGGGGCAATAACAACATGGCAGCCTTGTATAATTCTAACCGCCTTCATCGTTAAAAGTTCTGGGTCTCCTGGTCCTACTCCTATACCATATAGTTTTCCCTTCATTACCTTGTCTCCTTTGTTCCCCATAGTATAAAAATAGGGTTTTGTGCTAGTAACATTAATGATTTACCTTTTGCCTTGCTTACTTGAAGCTGTGTACACTCCATAGAATATCCCAATTCAGTTAAGGTTTCATGAGCCTTATATAAGTTTTGCACTGTAATAAATGTAAGAACTATCTTGCCCCCGACCTTTAGTTTTTCTGTATAGATGCGCAGTATTTCATCCATATCCCCACCACTACCACCTATGAAAACTGAGTCAAATACACCGGATACCTGGCTTTCTACTTCCAGGGCTTCCCCCTGTATTACCCTTAGATTATCTGCCTTAAACTTTTCTTTATTCCTATATAAGACTTCTAGAGCTTCGGGGTCTTTTTCAATAGTAACCACCTGACTTGCAAGCTTACTAGATTGAATACTAACGCTCCCTGTTCCCCCACCAATATCTAAAACCCTATCCTTAGGCCCCAACTCCATTTTGGAAATCGCAAGGATACGTATTTCTTCTTTTGTCATAGGGCAATTCCCACGTATAAATTCATCATCCTTAATAAACCTCATCTTTAATCACCTTCTTCTCTACTACCACCACAGATAAATCACTATATACCATGTCTTCCAGTGTAGCTGGATGCCCCATTGTAATCCGCTCATCATCATAGGAAAGGTTCTCACCTACATAAACCCTATAATTCCCCCTAGTCTGTAATATCTTCCCACATATACTAGAAGGATTATTCTCCTTATCTGTCAGCCAAACAGAAACCTCATAATTACGAATAACTGTAGCAAAGTCTGCATCCCTACCATGAAGGCTACCAATATAGGCATCCTTCCAGCTTTTCTTTAGTTTAGCCATTAGATACTGAAATGAACTTATCCCTGGAATTACTTTAAGGCTTTCACTTCCTATATTATTTTTTATGTAATCCAAAATCCCATAATAACCTGGATCCCCAGATGCAATAATTGCTATTGTGGTATCAGTGCTATCTTGAATGTATTCAAGTAAATCTTTAAGGGAGTGGATTATGACTTTAGGTACATTTATATAATCTACAGATTCTATAGCCCTTTGAAATCCTATAACAACATCAGAGCTTTCTAGCTCCTTAATAGCTATAGGCAGTATATAGTCTGGTGATCCTGGCCCAATTCCTATTATTTTAATCTGCATTATGCTCCCTCCCCCCAAGTGTGCTATAAAGTAAATTCATCCTACTACTTCCATGAAACATAACAACTTCCACTGTAACTTCGTTATATATATGGGTTTCCATAGCCTTTTTAACCTTATATACAATTCGTTTATATAAGTCCGGGTAGCTATCTCCTATAATCTTAATAGATGCCTCAGTTGTGATTTGATTATTAATTTCTTCTACTAATTCTATAGGCGCCCCCATTAAAGCCAACTCTAGGGCTAGAACTTCCTGACGTATCCCACATATCTTGCTATGGGTATTCATACAAGAGGCTGCTATCTTGCATACCTTCCCAATATGGCCTACTATAGTTATTTTATCTAGACCTTTATTCATAATACATTCCAGGGCATGGCCTACATAATTAGATATCATAACAGTTGCATCTGTCTTGATATTATGGAGCTTACAAAATTTCTCTCCCATATTTCCAAACACAAATACTAACTCCTTATGACCCTGGGCAATCTTTTGCCTTATTTCTAGTGTTATACTTGCCTTTAAGGCATCCTCAGACATAGGTTTAACAATTCCTGATGTTCCAAGTATTGAGATTCCGCCTATAATATTAAGCCTAGGGTTAAAGGTCTTAAAGGCTACTTCTTCCCCTTCTGGGACAAAGATTGTAATCTCGACTCCAGCTCCATCTGGGAGTACTTCCATTACTTCTTTTTTTATCATTTTCCTTGGGACTGGATTGATAGCTGGCTCACCTTTAGCTACATATAAACCCTCACTCATAACAACCCCAACACCCTTCCCACCTTTTAAAACATAGCCTTCTTTTATCTTTCTTGCCCTAGCCCATATTTCTATGCCATGGGTAGCATCCGGGTCATCCCCGCCGTCCTTTATAACTGCACATTCAACATATTCCTCCGTATCATCCTTAGCTGACCTTACTATTTTACTTATTTTAATATTAAGGTATATCCCAGCTGGTGTGCCTATATGAACATGGTCTAATTCTACCCTTTTATACAGACAAAGTGTAGCTGCCTTTGCCGCAGCTGCAGCGCTTGAGCCTGTTGTATATCCGCATCTTAATCTTTTCCCATTTGCCTCTATATACATACTAAGCTTCCCCTATTCCCGGTTTGTAACCATATATAAAAGGGCATTAACTATTGCAGCTGATACATTGCTTCCGCCCTTTCTGCCTCTAATAGTTATCATTGGGACTGATAGTTTTTCTACTGCTTCTTTGGACTCTGCAGCGCCAACAAATCCTACCGGAGCCCCTACTATAAAGTTTGGACTAGCCTTCCCCCTTTGTGTAAGCTCCATTAGGGTATATAAAGCTGTTGGGGCATTGCCAAATACAAAAAAATCAAATCCTTCTCTTACAGCTTTCTCAACCCCTACAATGGACCTAGTAATATTCCTTTCTTTAGCCTCCTTGCGAACACTATCATCATTAACATAGCAGGCTATTTGGCAGCCTAGATTTTTTAAGGCTATTTTATTAATTCCTGCTAGGGCCATATTTGTATCTGTGTATATTTTTGCACCTTTTTTTAGGGTCCTTATTGCACTTTGGGTAGCCCCTTCTGAGAAATATATGATATTCCCGTAATCAAAATCTGCAGTTGTATGGATTACTCTTTTAACTACTTGCAGCTCATCCTGGGTAAAATTGTGTGGCCCCATTTCTGCTTCTATTATTTCAAAGCTTCTGTTTTCGATTGTCATAGGTACTTTTATATATTCCATATTTAGTCTTCCTTTTCTATTTGGCATATACTCTCTAGTAATTTCATATTTCCAAAAAAATGCGTATGGGCATAGGTTCCTATGGTATTATTTTTTTGATAACCACAGCTCCATGTTTTATAGCTACCATCCGGCTGTTCTTTTTTTATTGTATAAATTTGTTTTTCCTTAAGGTTCACGTAAGACCTGTGAAACTCCTGGGAGTTAACTTTAAGTCCTTTAGGTAAAACTGGATTTTCAGCCGTTACTTCCAAGCTTCCATACCCAAAATTTTGTAACCTGCTAGATAGGTGATACTGGCCTTCAAAAAATCCTACTAGGGGATACTCCTTGCTTCCTTGGGTTAGGTAATGCATTCCCCCACACTCAGCGTAGCATCTTAGTCCATTATCTAGCTTATCTTTTATATCTTGTAATAAGGATTTATTTTGGCTTAGCTCTTTAGCAAAAGCCTCTGTATATCCCCCGCTAATATATAACAAGTCAAGGTCATCCGGTAGTTTCTCATCCCTAAGGGGGCTAAAGTAGTGCACATTCCCCACCTGTTCTAGTATTTCAATATTTTCCTTAAAGTAAAAGTTAAAAGCCCTATCTAAGGCAATTCCAATATTTACATTTTTTCTTTCTACTTTAAAATCATCCTTATATTTCTTAACCCTTTGCATGTTTTCTATAAGCCCATCTATATCTATGTACTCTTCCATTAGACTAGCTAGATGATCTATTTTGCTAATTAAATCAGGTATTTCTGTGTTGGCCATAAGCCCTAAACTTCTGCTTCCTATAGATACTTTAGGATCAGCTGGCAAGTATCCAAACACCCTTATATTGCAATTTTCCTCTATTCCTAACTTTAGTCTTTGGTAGTAGCTTTCTGATATATTATTTAAAATTACACCTATAATATTATTATTTTCATAGGCTAGTATCCCATTTATCTGGGCAAATAATGTAGCCATTTGGGCCTTGGGTGATAGCACAAGAACTACAGGTAGATTTATAAGATTTGCAAGATGAGAGGTTGAGCAGTATGTCGTAGGGCCTATACCATCATAAAAACCCATAACCCCTTCTACTATTGCAATATCTCCACTTCCCCTTGAAAAAGATGCCTTGACCCCGTCTTCTCCCATTAGGTGAACATCTAGATTTCTTGAGGCCTGACCACTAATAAGTGTATGAAAACCTGTATCTATATAATCTGGGCCTACCTTATAGCCCTGGACCTTATAATCCCTATTTCCCAGTGCTCTAATAAGCCCCATACTAATAGTTGTTTTGCCCCCACCACTTTTATCTGATGCAATAACTAGGCCCTTCATACTAAGACCTTTTTTA
>CAYUEJ010000107.1:0-5917 GCA_964442565.1 uncultured Candidatus Epulonipiscium sp. | reverse complement strand
TCCTCAGCAATATGTATAGACAATAGAGGTACCTACCCAAATCTATTGTGCAATAGCTTTGGTAATGTGTTTACATCTTAGGATTCATTGAATTATCACAATAATATTACAATTCACGTCCATACTTTCAGTTAATGTGTAAACATATTGATAAAGTAATTTATTTTTCTAAATATGATTATATGTTCGTTGTTATTACTTTAACCATTGAAATACTCCCTAGAGAATGGTACCATATAAGGTAGTTATTACTTCCACATTAATATTAAATTCTCAAATAATGGTGATTATTATGCAAAGAAAGTTTAGGTTTAGTATAATATCTGAAGGGCAAACAAATGGCGTAAGCCAGACTTGTAGAAAGTATAATATTTCAAGAACACTTTATTATCGTTGGTTAAAAAGATATAAAACTTTAGGAATTGAGGGACTAGATGATGTTAAAAAGTCATTCGTACCTACTAATAAAACAAGCACTGAAATTGAAGCTGTGCTATTTAGTCTCTTTGCCACATATCCACGTTATGGTCCCAAGGCCATTAAATATTTGTTAGACGAAATGGGATACAACATAAGTGAATCCGCAGTTTTTAATGTAATGAAAAGGCATAATTTAACCAATAAGGAAAGTAGACTTAAATTAGCAAAAGATAATACTAACAATATCACAAACCTTATTCCTCCTTTTAATGAGATAAAGAATGGGGAATGTTGGTTCTTTTGGACCACAGATTATGGGTATTATGAGAATACTGGAAATATATATGAATATACCTTTTATGATTTTAAAAGCCAAATAGCTTGTACAAGATTATACAATGACATCTCTCTTTCTAATTTTGAAAACCTCTTAACCGCCTTAGCTATCCCTGTTGCTCAAACATTGGATTTAAGGATTAACTTTTTATGTTTTTTCAGTGACGATAAGGTCTTACAACAGTTAGGTAGAACCTTTCACTCCGGGGTTAATAAGGTTATTTCTGACAACGCATTTGATTTCAAGGTACATATTTTGCCTACTACTTATGAGGATTTACAAAAAATTGATACTCTCAAAAAAGAGTACACAGAGGGGTGTCTTTCTTTTTTGATGCCACTAATTCATGAAAAAATGCCATTTACTGAGCTTAAGTTAATGTTTCAAAACTATATTAGAGATTATAATCTAAACCATAAGTCTATAGTTGATAACGGGACCCACTCCCCCGTTCAACACCATAACGATCTCACAAATACTAAACTTATTTTGCCTATATGGGCATATATTAGCCGAAATTACTAGGGGGAATCCATATGAGAGTCGCTGTTATTGGCGGAGGATTTAGCGGGATGCTAGCAGCATACTTACTTGAGAAAAAGGGAATTAATGTAACGGTATATGAAAAACAAGAGTACATCGGTGGACATTGCAAAACAATTGTAAGTAGAGGTGTCTATACTGAGCTTGGAACTGTATTCTCTTTTACTGGGAAAATAAAAAAATTACTTATCGACTTACAGGTAGACTATACTGAGCGCTTTACACACCGCAATTTTATGGACGAAAACTTTCAGCCTGTGGAACATATGCTAAAGGAAGATGTTGTATTACTAATGCAGGAATTATCTAGATTAGAAAAAATTCTTATTAAACATCTGCCCTATCTTAATGAGACTAACTACGGATATATACCTGATGAGTTAATGGTTACCTTAAACCAATTTTTTATAAACAATGATTTTAGATTTATTTGGCAAATTATTTCCCCTCACCTATCTTCATTCGGATTTGGGTGCATGGATAACATACAAGCTTACTATGTTTTTAAAGCTTTTAATATTGACACCTTGCTAGCATTCATTCGCTGTGATAAACTTCTCTTTATTAATAAAGGGACATCTGAACTCATAAAAAAATTAAGCCAAAGAATCTCTGACATAAGGTATTCTCTGGAGGTAAATAACGTGGAGGTTGTAGGAAATCAGGTTAAAGTTGAAACCCCTTATGGTAGTGATCTTTTTGATAAGGTACTTATTACAACTAAGTTACCAAGGGGTGTTATTAAAGATAAGTTATACGATGAGCTTATGAAAAAAATCGATACAAATCCATTTATCACGTGTGCTTATGAAGTTTCCAACAATGATTTAGCAACTACTTATTATAAGCCCCACTTTGGTAAAAAGGGTAAGATACAGTTTTTCTTTGCCTCTAAACAACAAAACCGGACGATTCTAACAGCTTATGCATATGGAAAGATTGAGAAAGATATTATTGATGGGATAACTAGTGATATTGAGAAGTCTGCTATACACATAAAACAGTTGATTACTGTAAAACAGTGGTATATCTTTCCTCATTTACAATTTCATAACCTAACCCAAACCTTTTATAAAGAAATTAACGAGCGGCAAAATACTAGTAACATATGGCTTATAGGGTCATTAGTTTCAAAACCATCTATTGATAATTTATATTTATCGGTCAAGGAGTCTGTAGGACAAATAATTACATCCTCCCTTAACTCTTAATATATTTTTTATTATAATACTATTTAAATAATAACTTTGATTGTGAGGTTTATATATGCAAAGAAAAGATATTCTTGAACTTAAAAAACGTTTTAAAAAAGGCCAATGTACTTTCACTAACCTATGTGGCTGCTATGTTAATGATGAGAGAAAGATTGTTTCAAAGTTTAGTGAGTTTTTCTTAAATCTAGAAGAAGACGAGCTTTTTAAATACCTAGAAATCGCCAAAAAGGTCCTATCAGGGACTATGGGCAATAATATTCTAGAGCTTAATTTTCCCCTAGATGAAAACTTTACCAACGAGAGACAAACTTCCCTTATGCAGCTCAAAAGCAGTGCATTAAAAGATGATGCTATGCTTGATGCTTTTTATAATTTAATAATCGATAATTATGAGTATGAAGGCAACTTTTTAATACTGCTTTTTCATGATGCTTATGATGTTATGAAAAAAACTACAGATAATCAAAATTTAGATGAATCTGAAGAGGTTTTTGAGTATATATTATGCGCGGTATGTCCTGTTGGACTTTCAGATGCAGGGCTTACATACGTTGAAGAGGAAGATAAAATAAAGTCTCGTATCCGTGATTGGGTTGTTGGACCACCTGTAAATGGTTTTGTATTTCCTGCTTTTATTGAGCGCAGTGCTGATATTAACTCTGTTGTATATTATACAAAAAAACCTAAGGATCCTCACCCAGAATTTATGGAGGACATCTTAGGATGTATCCCCAAACAAACTGCAACATTACAAAAGGAAACCTTTGAGTCTGTTATCAAAATGTCACTTGATGTAGAAGAAGAACAAGCTGATATGGTCTTTATGGATGTGCAAGAAACCCTTAGCTCAATGGTAGATGAGTACAATACCTTGTATGAGGATGTAGAGCACGACCCTATTATTTTATCCAAAAATAATATTCAGGAGCTCTTAACCGATAGTGGTATTCCTGAGGATACAAGCACTAAAATCGAAGAATTCTACACAGATACTTTTGCAAATCAGATTCCACTAGCCGAGGACTTGCTCGATAAAAAAATCCTTAAAGCTAGCGCCCAGGTTCAAAAAGAAAAGGCACTTATAAAGCAAATCGGGGCCCTTGAGACCAAGCTTGAAAAAGCCATAGAAAACACCCCGTTAAATGATAATGAAATTACACCCGATATTGTGCTTCGCGTTAAGCCAGACAAAGCTGATAAAATCAAAACTCAAATTATAGATGGACAAAAATACATCATAATCCCCGTTAATGATGGTGAGCAAGCCAGGATTAACGGAGAAGACGGGCTGATTTAACACCAATAAGTTTTCTTAATCCTTATATCTTGATATGTTTTTTAGTATTACAACTATTACTGATGCACTAATCATTGCACCTAGCAGGAAAAATGTCACGGTTATCATATGGTACTCCTTTTTTTAGATATCTATCTCTAGGTTTTTGGGTTTGTAGCATGATTTTATAGTAATGATACTATTATAACATTAATAAATGGAGTTATATATAATTATACAAAAGAAAGGTGATTATAATGATTAGACATATCGTTATGTTTAGATTAAAACCACAAGCAAATGGCAAAACTGATTATGAAAATGCTTTAGAGGCTAAGAAGAGATTAGCTAATTTTGTAGATGATATTCCCTCATTAAAGAGATTAGAAATTGGCATTAACTCAAAAGATGCCCCTCAATCTAATTATCACATTACACTAGTATGTGATTTCGAGGATATAGCAGGCCTTGATGCTTATCAGGTACATCCTGCCCATCTTGAATTTGGGAAATTTATTACCCAGGTTCGTGAAGAACGTGCGTGTATTGATTATGAATTGTAAGATATCAAGTATCAAATTAAGACACCGCAATTAAGGAAAATATACCACTTAATACTTAACAAGTTAAATATTAAGTGGTATAAAATTATGAAGTGAAATCATCCTTCATTATGGTTTTAAAAGCTTTTTCATGTAGAGTATCATTATTTTTTATGGCCTGGGCAATACGATTCATTTGATTAGCTAGAATTTTTTCATATAGGTTCCGCACACCCCTTGCATTTCCAAAGTATGGATCCTTGATTTTTTCTTCTATCAAATCCCGGGCTAAATCATATCCACCCACTTCCATATACAATTCGTCTTTTTCAATCATTCCTTTTAAAATTTCTAGCATTTCAGTGGAAGTATAATCCTCGAATATTACCTCCGTATTTATTCGGCTTTTAAAACCTGGGTTGCTAGATAACAGTTCATCCATCTCATCATTATATCCGGCTAAAATAATTAATAACTTGTCACGGTTGTTTTCCATCTCTGCAATAAGGGTATCAATAGCTTCTTTGCCAAAATTATCATTTTCCCCCTGACATAAGGCATAAGCTTCATCAATAAAAAGTATGCCACCCAGTGACTTAGCTACGATTTCCTTTACCTGTATTGCCGTCTGCCCAACATATCCCCCTACTAAATCAGCCCGGGTTACTTCTATAAAAACATCCCCTCGTTTTAGTACCCCTAGTGCCTTATATATATTTCCTATAATCCTAGCAACTGTTGTTTTACCAGTACCTGGGTTGCCCTTAAAAATCATATGCATTGATTGCTTTCTATTTGAACCTAGAGATATCCCCCTTGCCCGCATTTCCTGTTCTACCGTTAATTGATTTACCTTACTATTAACTGTGTCCTTAACCTGGCTTAAACCTGTTAAGTCCTTAAGTTCTTGTAGGCTTTCCCTTATTATTTCATCTGAATCCATGCTTTCTTCTTGGTTAAAATCTACTGCCCTTAACTGCATCATATCCTGAAGGGCGTAGCTCCCCCTATTATTTGATGCCAGCCTTGTTGCTAAATTTCTATGGGCGGTATTAATTAGTTCTCTTATAAACCTAGCATTTCCAAACTTTTCATCTATACGTTCTTTATGAATGCATTGTAAAATTGCATCCTTTGCCTCATCTAATATTATAAAGCCTTTTTCTTCTGCTATTTTATCAGCTATCGCAAGTAGTTCATCATCACTATAATCAGGTATGTTAATTTTAATATTAATCCTTGATTCAATACCTGGATTAGCATTTAAAAGCTCCTTCATTTCTTTTTCATAGCCAGCTAGAATTATTGTAATTTTTCCCCTATGGTCTTCCATAGCCTTCATCATTACTTCTAGTGCTTGCCTTCCAAAATCCTTTGGAGAATCCTTAACATATAAAGTATAAGCCTCATCTATAAATAAGACCCCACCCATTGCCTTCTCTATCACTTGCAGGGTGTTTTTTTCAGTATCACCAATATACTGACCCACAAGCCCTGATTTATCTACTTCTATAAATTTATCACTTTCTGTAATACCAAGTAAATATAGGGTTAATAATATAAATACAAAATATGTTTTTCGACA
>CAYUEJ010000106.1:3367-5966 GCA_964442565.1 uncultured Candidatus Epulonipiscium sp. | reverse complement strand
TGCTTGATTCTTCTACTGCAATAACACCATCATTAGATACTTTTTCCATTGCATCTGCAATCAAGTTTCCAACTTCTTCATCTCCTGCTGAGATTGCTGCAACTCTTGCAATATGGTTTTTAGTTGAAACTTGCTGACTCATGTCCTTAATAGCGCCAACTGCAACTTTAGTTGCTTGTTGCATACCACGGCGGATAATAATTGGGTTTGCACCAGCTGTGATATTTTTAAGTCCTTCTGTTATCATTCCCTGTGCAAGTACAGTAGCTGTTGTTGTACCGTCACCTGCTACATCATTTGTCTTTGTAGCTACTTCTTTTACAAGTTGAGCACCGATATTTTCGTATGCGTCTTCAAGTTCGATTTCTCTTGCTATACTCACACCATCATTTGTGATTGTTGGTGATCCAAATTGCGAATCTAATACAACGTTACGACCTTTAGGTCCGATTGTTACCTTTACTGCGTTAGCTAACTGGTCAACCCCTGATTGGAGTGCTTGCCTTGCTTCCATTCCAAATTTCATTTGCTTTGCCATTATATATTCCGCTCCTTTTTATTATTCTACGATTGCTAAAATATCATTTTGACGAACAACTACGTATTCTTCATCTTCTATACTAACTTCTGTCCCTGCGTATTTTGAGTAAATAACCTTATCTCCTACCTTAACTTCCATTTCTACTTTCTCTCCATCTACCATTCCACCAGGGCCTACAGCTAAAACAAGGGCCTCTTGTGGCTTTTCCTTGGCTGTACCTGTTAAAATAATTCCTGATTTAGTTGTTTCTTCTGCTTCTAAGTGCTTAAGTACAACCCTATCTCCTAAAGGTCTAAGTTTCATGTTAAATATACCTCCTATATTATAATTTCAATTGTTTTTCTTAATTGGCACTCACTACGACAGAGTGCTAACATACGTCTTATATTATGAGATATCTACTTTTTATGCAAATCTGATTTTTACCACATTCCCTCCTGTTTAGTATCATTATCTAAAGTTTACTCCTATTTACTCTTATTTTCATTCCTTTGTTTCTTTTTGCAGTCTTATCAACGCGAGTTGTGTGCCACAAAAAGGACTTACCTACCACGTTTTTTATCTAATTCAGTTTGTCTTCCGTAATAAAACAAATACTGCTGGGCGTATCCTGCATAATCACCGTATTTACTATTTGCAAAATCTATTATATCCTTATTTTTTGTTTCTTTCTTATCGAAGTATACCTCCTGCATAATACGTTTAATCCATACATCAGTTGGGAAGGTATCTGTTTTATTAAGGCCAAAAAGTAGTACGCAGTGGGCAACTTTTTCTCCTATGCCTTTAATTTTTATAAGGGTTTCCTTAGCTTCTTGTGTAGACATGGCTGGTAGTAGGCCTAGAGTCACCGTATTATCCATAACCTTCTGGCAGGCATCCATTATATAGGGCGCCCTAAAGCCTACCTTACAAGCCCGTAGCTGTTCATCTGTAGCCTTAGCTAGCTGTTCTACAGTTGGAAAGGCGTAATAAATTTCATTATCTTTATCTATTAGCTGCTCACCAAATGCCTCACAGATATTTCTAATGCACTGCTGAATATGGGGTATTGCCTTGTTCTGAGAAATAATAAATGAAATTATCATCTCCCAGGGATCCTGGTTCAAAATCCTAATGCCCTGCCCATATTCTATTGCTTTTTGCATATGGGGATCATCTTTGGATATCTTATCAATAATCTTGGAATAATCTGTTTCTATATCGAGATAATCCTTCCATATCTCTTCGTACTCCGAGATATTAGTATTATGAATCATAAGTGTTGTACTTTCTGGCTTTTGTGTTAATCTTATGCGTTTATTCCTTGCAATTAGGACATAACTGGTATCTGATACCTTTTCATATCTAAACACCTGTCCACACTCTAATGTCTGCTTTAAATCAAAGTTTTTTAGCTCCTCAAGAACGACTACATTCTTCATAAAGCACCACTCCCTTTTAAAATCTATGCACTATATCTTATAATTGCCATTTTAACACCTTTTATGAGTAAAATACAAATAAATCTATGATATAATGTATTTAGAATAGGAGATGATTAAGTGAAAGATAATATTTATACCATTCCTTTAACAGATGCCTTTCATTCTGGACATGAATGCCCGTTTTGCTTTATTCACAATAACCTGCAAAACGACGCTATAGATTTTATGCTTGGCTCAGCTTATATGGCAGATGATATTAGGGAAGAAACAAACAAACTTGGTTTTTGCGGTGACCACTATGAGCAGCTATATAACCACGGCAACCGCCTAGGCCTTGCAATGATGATGCACACTCATTTAGTCGAATTTAAAAAGAATTTATTACCACTATTTAAAAATAATAATCCTAAACAAACAGCTTCAAAAATGTCTATGTTTACTAAAAAAATTAACTTACAAGCTTCCAATACTACATCTGCTTCTAATAATAACGTTTCAGAATACATTTACAAAAATGATGCTAACTGTTATGTTTGTAATAAGATTGACCGGGATATGGACCGTTACTTAGATACCTTCTTTTTTATCTGGAAGAGGGATCCTAAGTTTAAGGATTTGGTTAAAAATTGCA
>CAYUEJ010000106.1:0-3357 GCA_964442565.1 uncultured Candidatus Epulonipiscium sp. | reverse complement strand
TTATCACACTTTGCTTTTCTTCTTGATATGGCCCCAATAAAAATATCTGGGGATATGCTTCAGGAGTTTTACCAAATAGTTGTCCCTCTAACACTTGATAATTTGGACCGGATTGAAGAAGAATTATCATGGTTTATCGATAAGTTTGATTACCGTAATAAGGAGGCCTCTTGGAAAAACTCTAAAGATGCAATTCCAAGATCAATCCAAAAGCTGTCTAGCGTATATGTAAATGAAAAAATAGAAAGGACGGAGAATTAAAATTATGGATAAGATTACAAGCTTTACAATTGATCACCTAAAACTTTTACCTGGTATATATGTTTCCAGAGTTGACTATGTAGATGGTTCACCTATTACAACATATGATATTCGTATGAAAAGGCCTAACATGCAGCCAGTTATGCACACAGATGAGATGCATACAATTGAGCATTTAGCTGCTACATTTTTAAGAAATCATTGTATACATGGTAATGATATTATTTATTTTGGCCCTATGGGATGCCGTACCGGTTTTTATCTGTTAATGAAGGGGGAACTCTCATCTAAGGATGTTTCACCTTTAATTATGGAGACATTTGAATTTATAAAGGACTTTCATAATGCTATTCCTGGGGCATCCGCGAAAGACTGCGGTAATTATTTAGATATGAATTTGCCAATGGCACGTTATGAGTCTAATAAGTTCCTAGAGGAGATTTTATACAAGTTAACAGATGAAAACTTAATATACCCTGATTAGGATAATAGGCTAGGGGGAGAGGTTGTATGTGCCTTAATATACCATCTCCCCCTCTTTTAACGCTCGTCTCCATCACTTTCCCATAGTTCATCCATTAGTGCAGTGATCTCTTCCATCCGGTCTACAGTACTTTCGGTATCAACTGTAATCTGTAAAACATCACCCTCTTTTGCCTCTGCTGGAATAAGGGCCTTAGGCATATGTTCGAATGATCCATCACCCTTTTCTACCACTGCTACTTCTTCCTCTATACGATCTATTACTACTTTCATATAATCTCACCTCATTAATGTTCTGTGATCCATTCTAAATCTTGCCCATTTGTAATTGCTGTTATAGTTCCATTTGTTTGGGTGTCGTAATATTTTATATTATTATTCTCTAGTTTCTCTATAATTTCCTTATGTGGATGACCGTACTTATTATCCTTGGCTGAGGATATTACAGCGTAGCTAGGGCTTACAGCATCTAAAAATTCATCTGTTGTAGAAGTAGTACTCCCATGATGCCCTACATTCAATACTATGGAGTTTAATGGATAGCCTTCCTCTAACATTTCATATTCTGAAATCTTTTCCGCATCACCTGTAAATAAAAATGTCATCGTCCCATACTTTAGCCTGATTACTGCGCTATGATTGTTAAGACTCTCATAACTATCGCTTACAGGGGCTAAAATCTCCACATTCATCCTATGATCTAAACCCAGGGTTACACCAGCCTTGGCTGTTTTAATAGTATACCCTTTTTCTTTAATTGCTATTAAAACATCTTCAAATGTTTGGGTTGCGTGGGCTACTTTTGGCATATAAATCTCACCAATTTCAAAATTACGTATAACCGCATCTAGGCCACCTATATGATCTGCATGTGGATGTGTCCCTACCACAATATCTAGCTTTTTAATTCCTTTTTCATTCAAAAAATCTACCATTCGACCTTCTTCAGAGTTATCACCTGCATCAATTAGCATAGTTTTTCCCTCTGATGTAGTTACCAAAATAGAATCACCCTGTCCTACATCTATAAAATCTACTATTAAGTCCCCATTATCATGTACCTTTAAATCAGGATCATCCTCACTTGTTAATAGCTGAAATATTAATACTGCTGCTATTAGCAGCAAATATATATATTTATATTTATCTTTCATTTTATAAATCTCCTTTATGTAATTATTGGTTTTTGTCTAATTGCCTAATGTATATTATACATTATAATAGTTTAAGTAGCAAAACACGATACAATTCGACTAGGAAATTGTATCGTGTTTAAAGTATATGTTAAGCTATTATGTTGTTCCATGGTCATATAATAGCAGTTGGTAAATCTTATAAGCATACGCACCTTAACACGGGTGTATGAAAAGCTGCGTATGCCTGAGTGGTTTTGGTATACTATCACTTTTATACATCTACCATAGTGGCCTTTTGATGTATTGTATAGATGATATTACTTATTAGGTTGTATGGTTATAATCCTAACGTAGTACATCACTTTATACCCACCTTGAATTGATTCAATTCCTTAACCACTCGCTATTATGTTGCCCTTTTTTTCTTATCTAATACTAAATGTATCAAGGTATTTTTTTACACTTAAATTGTAATTACTATTTTTGCATTCATAAGTACCGAAACTATCTCATCCATGCTTGTAATCCGCCCAACTAATAAGGGTTTAGTTTCACAGCTTCCATCCTCGCACATACCACAAGCAATTAAATCTACCCCTGATACTTGCAATGCTTCCAATATGTTTATAAAATCCGACTTTATTCTTAGTATCTTTACTGCAGAATTATAAAATATAATAATATCTGGTTTACTTAGGCTAGCTAAAATTTTTCTTAGGAATACTCCTACAAATCCATAATTTTCATTATTAATAATAATTACTCTCCCCTGCATATATCTCCCTCCTGCTAAGTTTATACTACAATATATGCAGGTTCCTCTAGCTTTGTTGCTATATTATGACACTTTTCTCTTATAGTAAAAAACCATATCTACAATACCCTTTGCAATTGCTGCTAATAAAAAAACAATATTTATAGTCATTCCAGCTATAGAAATCCCCCTATCCCTAGGGTTCCCTATACCTACAGCTCCTAAAGCCGTACCTACTACAGTTATTGGCAAGCCCACAATAGGAGCTAACCACCCCAGTGATGCTATAATCCCAAGTATAAATGATATCCAAGCACTCTCATTCCTCTTCATCATACTACCTCCCTCACATACACTCAAAACTTATATATACTAGTGGTTAAATAAAAAATCGGACTATCACAATTGATAATCCGACCTCTTATATAAAGCGGGTGATGGGAATCGAACCCACGTATGCAGCTTGGAAGGCTGCCGTTCTACCATTGAACTACACCCGCATAAATTCGGCAACCATCTACTCTCCCGGTCCGTTACCAGACAAGTACCATCGACCGCTTACGTCTTAACCGACGTGTTCGAAATGGGAACGGGTGTTTCCCGTAAGCGCATCGTCACCGAAAATTATTAGGACTACAAATTTCAAATCCTTGCAAGCAAGTTTAAAATTTATACCCTCAAAATCAAATATTGAACCTATTATAATCAAATTTTAACTATTCT
>CAYUEJ010000105.1:0-5980 GCA_964442565.1 uncultured Candidatus Epulonipiscium sp. | reverse complement strand
TACCACATTCTATGCAGAACTTACCAGTATTCCCAGCATGCCCACAAGAACATGCCCAACCTGCAGGAGCTGATTGTGGTGCTTGTGGTGCTTGTTGTTGCTGCTGTTGTTGCTGGCCCATTTCATACAAACCTTGGGTGTTCATACCTCCTGCCTGCTGGGCCATATTCATTCCCATAAAGCCCATCATAGGACCTGCACCCTCATTGGCTGCCGCTGATTGCATTGCCTGAGCTTGTGCCCCAACCATATGAGCTGCAGCCATGGTAGGATCCCTAAAGGTTGCATTTCTTTGTAACTCTTTAATCATCTTTTCATCTTCTTCGCTTGCCTTAACACTAGAAACCCCAAAGCTCACAATCTCTATACCACGAAGCTGACGCCATTTTGAAGAAAGAACTTCATTAAGTGCATCGGCTATTTCCATGGTATGCCCTGGCAAGGATGAATATCTTATACCCATATCAGAAATCTTTGCAAATGCTGGTTGCAATGCTGTCATTAACTCACTTTTTAGTTGCCCATCTATAGTTTCACGTAGATACTTTGACCCTACATTACCACTTACATTGGTATAAAATAGTATGGGGTCTACTATGCGGTAACTGTATTCACCAAAGCATCTAATGGCTATATCTATGTCAAGACCAATATTCCTATCTACTACCCTAAAAGGAACTGGACTAGGTGTACCGTACTTGTTACCAATAAGCTCTTTTTTATTTAAGTAATACACCCTTTGATCCTTAGGAGCCTCCCCACCAAAGGTAAAACGCTTCCCTATATTCTTAAAGGTTTCCTTGATGCTTGTTCCTAGATTACCCGTGAATACACTTGGCTCAGTTGAACTATCGTAGGTAAACTCCCCTGGTTCTGCACAAACTTCTGCAATTTTGCCTTGCTCAACAATTATCATTACTTGACCATCAGCAACAGCAATTACTGAGCCATTTGAGATAATGTTATCGCTTCCTTTAGTATTTGATGATCTGCCACTAACCCTCTTTTCACCCTTAGTTACTAAAACATTCTCTGCTAGTGATTCACAGTAAAAATATTCCTTCCACTGGTCTGCCAAAACTCCACCTGCTGAACCTAATCCTGCTTTAATAAGACCCATAATATCCATCCCCTTTTCTGCAAGTTTATTGTTAAGATAGTTCTTATATCAATTTTACTATATATTAATATTTTCTAACAAACATTTTTGTATCACTCGGAACATACATATAGTTAAAATTTTCCACCTTATATCTGTCAGCCACGCCATACCAACTATAAGTAAAATCTCCTTTTGCAAGGGTTGTCCTATGGGAACGGGATTTTATTAAGATATTTTCTTTATCATCATAAGTTGCATAGGATTCTGTAACCAGTTCTGAACCATTTGATTTGATAGCACGTGATACATATAAGTATCTGTTATCGCCTATCTTTTCAATATACACATAGTTATCATAGTAATCATCAGTTCCTATAGTTTTAGTTGTTCCATGCCATGATCCTACAAATTGATCTTCTATTATAGGCGCTACATAATACTTATCATAAAGACGCTTATCCTCCTCTACTTCACTTTCAAACTCTACTTCCTTAAAGTTCGTGCCATCTTTATCGATTAAATCAAAAATCTCCTTATCTGACTTTAACTCCAACAATTTCCCATCGGAATACCTTAGGATATATTCCACAAAGTTCACTTTCGAGCTAGTGATAAATGGATCTTTATTCTCAAAATAATATTTGAGTGGATAGTAGCCATTTGCTTCAAAATCATCACCTATTATAGCTATCTTATTTACATTATCATATTCTACATTTTCACCAAATAGTTCCGCTACTGCCCTAAATGGCACAAAAGTCCTTCCCTGTTTAAGCTTGGCCTGTGCTTCTAAATATTGCATCTTATTATTTACCTTCACCTTATTAGAGCCTATTTCTAGTATTATGTTAGTGTCACCTTTTGATATAGATGCTATTTTATCCTTGCCATTCCAATCTACTTCATATCCTAATTCCTCGGCAACAAATCTTATCGGTACATATGTGTGACCTTTTTCCATAAATGGGTGTACATCACTCATTATGTAAAAATCATTAATCCAAACCTTAATATTCCTTTCTAAAACTTTTGCATGTGATACCTGTGGAAAAGCTGAAAAAACTAAAACTAGTGCTAATGAAAAAAACATTACTTTCTTTTTTAAATACATATTCATCCTCTTTTCTTTTTTATGGTCTTAGTATTATAGTAACCTAAAGCATTTTTAATTATATCATGTGTCCGTTAATAACTCTATCTACAAAGTATGCATTGTATTATTTACTTAACGCCCTGGCTTTTTCTAACGCCTGATCATAATCTGGATGATTAGTTACTTCACTACTAATCAATACACAATAATTAGTTAGGATGTTCAAAATAGTGTGCTTAGCAAGCTTTTCACTTCTTTATCAAAATCGGATTCTATCTTTTGTATCTTATTAAACTTTTCATATTCAACACTAGCTTTACTATCTGCTTGTTTTTTTGTAATAGACCCCCTATCTTGTAGAATATTAAATCTCCTAAACTCTAAAAAATCATTTATACTTTGCGCAAATTCATCCATTGTAAATATATGCTCATCTTCAATTAAATCCTCTACATAGTCAAAGTACCCTGTTATAATCAACACTACATTCTGCAAATATATCTGTAATTTGTTGCCATATTCTACGCTCACTGGTCCTAATGGAGCGGACTCTTTCTAAAAGTTCTCTAAAATAGTCTTTTCCAAAAGTTGTTTTTCCCTGTTTTAAACGGTCGTCATCCATAACGAATCCTTTTGTCATATATTCTTTAAGGATGGTTGTTGCCCAAATACGAAACTGGGTGGCCTTATATGAACTTACTCTATAGCCAACTGAAATAATAGCATCAAGATTATAAAACTTTTGATTTCTTTTTACCATTCTTGAGCCTTCTTTTTGAACTACCGAGAAATCCTCGGTGGTTGATATTTCTTGTAATTCCCCATCTTTGTATATGTTTCTTAGATGTAAAGATATATTATCTGTTGAACAATCAAATAATTCTGCCATTGATTTTTGCGTAAGCCAAATAGTGTCATCCTCAATTATAGCATTTACCGAAATATTACTTTCTGGGGTATTATACATTAAAAATTGTAATTCTTCTTTCATTATCCACCTCAATTTCCACTACTACTCTATCCATCTCTTTTCTAAGTTTATAAGGAACATATTTATCCTACATAAGTTATAAGTAGTTATATTTATTTCCTGCCCCCAAAAACCTGTCTTACATTTTTATTCCTAAAGCTTTAGCTGATTGTAAAAGTGGGGATACAGAACAACAGGCAGGGTCATAAACTTTACTTATTCTATACTTTGTCCTACAATTTTATTGTAGGACAAGGCTATATATTATTATACATCATCGCCACAGACTTAGTATATATAATTAACCACAAAAAAGGGAGCATGCCCCATAAACAGAACACATGCCCCCATAATAAGTTATTTACTTAACTCTCTAGCTTTTTCTAACACCTTATCGTAATCTGGATGATTAGTTACCTCATTTACATACTCGGCATACTGAACCTTATTTTCTTGATCCAGCACAACAATTCCCCTACTTAATAGTCGTAACTCCTCTATTACAAACCCATAATTCATCCCAAATGATAAATCTTTATGGTCTGATAGTGTTACGCTATCATCAATTTTAAAAGAATCACAGAATCTCTTTTGTGCAAATGGTAAATCAACGCTAATTGTTAAGACCACAGTGTCTTTTAAATCTTTGACTTCATTGTTAAATCTTACTGTTTGGAGCTCACAAACACCTGTATCTAAGGATGGTACAACACTAATAATCTTAATTTTATTGCCTGCATCTTTCAACGTATATGGCTTTAGTTCTCCTGTTAATACTGTAAAATCTGGCCCATTGTCTCCAACCTTAACTTCTGATCCGATAAGGGTTAAAGGATTTCCACCCATTGTTAAAAAATCTTGTCTTTTGCTCATTTTTATTTCCCCTTCCATATTTTCGAAACACAACATTGATAATCGTTATCATTTATAGTTTTCATTATACACTATATTATTATGGATGGCTACTTCTTTTTTAAATACTAAATCACATTGCAGAGTTCATGTATTCTTCCATTATCTTACCAGCTTCATCCATATATACTTCCATTAATTTGCCTGCCCACTCCTCATAATCCTCGTAGGATCCGCTTCCCTTTTTAAGCATAACGCTTGCCATTTCACTAACCCCATCGTTATTAATTTCAGCTAGCTTTCCAACTTTTGCATTTGATAGTTCTGCTAATCCCTCAAGACCATCCGCATTATTAGCTGCTTCCTCTTTATATTCCTGTATTAATCCAGGGGTCGCTTCTTTTATTTTTATTGTATACTCATCTAGTATTCTTTTATAGGCATCCTCAGCAGTTTCAGACGAAGATGAATCTAGGTCAGCTTCTTGATTTGCTTCATCTTCCTCTACCTGCACTTCCACCTGTGGTTCTTGAACTTTCCTTGGCCCTTCTTTCTCATCATCCCCACCGCCCAAAGCAGCAATAACCACAAGCACTATAATTACCCAAAACCACCATTTCTTATGGAAAGGCTTCTTGTTTTTTGCCCCACATGATTGACATACATCCCCGCCCTGGCTCATAGGTGCCTTGCAGTTTCTACAAATTAAAACCTTCTTATTCTTAGTCATAATATCTCCCCCTTAAATATCATTAACTACATGTTTAAAACCCTCTTTTTTTCTGTGTTAAACTCCTCTTCTGTTAGTATGCCATCATCTAACAAACTTTTTAACTCACGTAATTGTTCTGCCTTATTTTTATGCTGACTTGACGGGTTTGTAGTTTCATCTATGGAGCGCGCCATAGTGTTACCTAGAGCCATTCCTGCACCTAATCCCGCCAGGCCACCCTTTTGTTTTGCCGCATCCCTCATAGCCCTTGCAGTTTGGTATTGCATAAACGATTCCATATCCTTCTTTGCCACACCTACACCCGATTGTTCATCTATCATTTTTTCTACCTCATCAGGCAAAGAAATACTTTCAATAATGATCTCGCTAAATTGAACACCTATCTTTTCTGTTTGCTCATTTAATTTTTCTTGAATTGAAACGGCAAGTTTTCTATATTCAACGGCTAAGTCTAGAACTGACATATCTGCCTCACCTATTGTTGCCACGAATGCCTCTGTAACCATAGATGATAGATACTGGGCGATATCATAGGTCATTACAATTCCCTTTGTTCCAAATATCTCCCGCATAAATATGCCAACATCTAATATTCTAAATGCAAATTTCCCAAAAGCCCTAATACGAACCATGTTAAAGTCATTATCACGCTTCATTATTGGATTTTTAGTTGCCCATTTATTATCTATAAATTGCCTGGTGCTAATAAAATATAAGTCTGAAATAACTGGTGAGGAAAACAAATATGGAAAAGCCTCTAGTGTAGATAAAACTGGCATATTATCTGTGTTTAAAGAGTATGTACCCGGCGTTAATATATCTGCTAGTTGCCCGCCTTTTAAGAAAACTGCACATTGACTCTCCCTTACAATTACCTTGGAACCCCGCTTTAATTCGTTATTACCACTTTGCCTTTGAAATTTTGTAACTATAAGTTTATTGCTCTTATCTTCATAAGATATTACATCAAGAAATTGATCTTTTACAACATCAAAAAATCCCATAAATTCCTCCTTCACTATTTTAGTGGTAAGCCAAATTCATCTTTAAATGAGCCCGTCACAATAAGAATTATGTCAATTATCCACCCGAAACCAAATAGGCCCATAGTAAGTAAGTAAATAATACCCATACCGATTTTCCCAACATAAAATTTATGTATACCAAAAGTACCAAAAAATATACATAAAACTAAAGCTGTCGTCTTATCTTTTTTACTTATTTTAGGCA
>CAYUEJ010000104.1:0-6015 GCA_964442565.1 uncultured Candidatus Epulonipiscium sp. | reverse complement strand
AAAGCAATCCAAGTATAAGACTTCCAATCATAAGAAAACTAACCATTCCCCCACCTCCTATCCTAATCTGCCTTCAGTATATCACAATATCTTGATAATTCACCAAATTATTAGTGTAAACTTCTAAATTATTGTATATAATAACAGTAATATCTTATTATTAAATAAAGTGGGGATGTGCTTTTAGGCACATCCCCACTTTATTTACAAGTATCCTACTTAAACATACGCGCGCACATGATTAGTCTGCTTCGTAGATGACTACGTTGGTGCCGTCTTCTTGTAGAAATATGTTTTCGATTTCATCGGCTATTAAATCAGCTATCTCACCTTCGTATTTTATCTTAGCGCTTATACCGCAGTTGGAGCTTAGTTCCCTTGGGACTGGCATTAGCTCAGAAGTTATACCATTTTGTTTGCATTTTCTATCAAACTTGATAGCTCCTGAATGTGTAAAAAATAGTACTATATATTCCATATACTCTTATCCTCCGTCTTAGCTTTTGACCAATTCTTCTGAATTTACATAGGATATAATTCCCAGAAAAACAAAACATATCATTACAGCTATCTTACCATTGAATGTTACTCCGTCGCCACTAGATGCTAGGCCAAAGTTATGGGCTAGAGCAGCTCCTACAAACATCCCCATTATAGTAACTACTGAATCTACATTACCTTCCCCTGCTAAAATTAATTGCCTAAAAGGACACCCTCCTAGTATAACAGAGCCCCATCCAACTATAGCCATCCCTAAGAAGTTCCATAGGCTTTCTGTATGGGCTATAGGTTGATCTTGGAATCCAATATTAACAGATCCCGTTATTAAGTTCCCTATAAAGGCAAAAACTATAATTGAAATAAAGGCTAGTAATAGGTGATTGTATTTAAATAAAATCATATCCCTAATACCACCAACCATACACAATCTTGTTTTTTGTCCAAGAACCCCTACAAGCAATCCTGCTGCTAAAGCTATTATTATAGGTGCTCTTAGTGAGCCTGGTCCTTTTTCGCTAAAGAATATAAAGGCTGGCGCAACAACAAGTAGTATAAAGAAGCCTATATTTACAGCTGGGAAAATATAACCCTCTACTTGGCTCATCTTATAGTTTCTCCTTAAACTGAATCCTTTATTCAAGAATTGTACACCGATAAATATTCCAAATGTAAACCCTACTATACCAAATATGGCATTTAAATCTCCCCCTGCCAATCTTAATGCCATTCTCAAAGGACAACCTAAGAATATAAGGGCTCCTATCATAACGGTTATTCCTGTCATAAATCTTATAAGTGGCGAAGAACCTCCTTTGGATTCAAACTCTTTACTGGTTAATGACATTAAGAACGCCCCAAAAATAAGACCAATTACTTCTGGCCTTATGTACTGAACTGCCTCCGCCCTATGTAAGCCAATGCTACCTGCAATATCTCTTAAAAAACAAGCGATACAAAATCCCATATTACCTGGATTACCTAGGTATACTAGAAGTACTGATACTATACCTATAACTCCCCCTGCCAAAATCATTCCTTTTTTCTCTTTCACATTGAAACCTCCTAAAGTATTTATAGTCATTTATAGTTTAACAAGGTCGATTTTTAAAGTAAAATAGATTATACTAATACCTTAAGGTTCACTTATAGGTCAAACTAATAACTATATAAATTAGCGAGGTAAATATGAAATATATATATTTAGATAATGGCGCTACTTCCTATCCTAAAGCACCAGGTGTAGCCACAAGCATGTCAGATTACATCTTAAACAACGGGGTCAACGCAGGCCGTGGCGCCTATGCTATGTCTTATGAAACTGAAAATACAATCTATGAAACTAGGGAGCTTATATGCCAAGTGTTCAATTTCGATAAACCTGAGAATGTGATATTTACTAAAAATATTACCGAAAGCCTAAACGTTCTAATAAAAGGGCTGTTAAAAGAAGGCGATCACGCTATAGTATCCTCTATGGAGCATAATGCTGTTATGAGGCCACTAAACTCTTACAATGGCAAGGTAGAATACACTAAAGTCCAATGTAGTGAGCAGGGGGTTCTAGATACGGATAAGATTTCCTCATCTATTAAACCTAATAGCAAAGCAATAATCATGACCCATGCTTCAAATGTCTCAGGTACTATTTTAGATTTAGAGGCGGTAGGTAGAATCTGCAAGGAACATAACCTGTTCTTTATTATAGATAGTGCCCAAACTGCCGGCTTTTTAAACCTGGATTTTAAGAAGTTAAATGCTGATGCAATCGGATTTACTGGACACAAAAGCCTTCTGGGCCCCCAAGGAATAGGTGGATTTATAATTAATGATAGGCTATCCAAAGAACTTGGTACCCTTATTGAGGGTGGCACTGGTAGCCTGTCTGATGCCGAGGTCCAGCCTGAGTATATGCCGGATAAGTTTGAAGCCGGCACCTTAAATATTCCTGGTATCTATGGACTTAATGCATCGCTTAAATATTTACTTGATTTCGGAATAGATAAGATCTGGGAAAGCGAAATATATCTCCTTGATAAGTTTCTAGAACCCTTACTTAATATGGATGGAATTAAGCTAATTGGCCTACAAACATCTATTGGTAGAACTGGGGTACTATCATTAGATTTTCTAAATGATGATAATGGGATGGTTGGTCACGAACTTAGTAAGGAATACGGAATTATGACCAGAACCGGTATGCACTGCGCCCCTTCAGCCCACAAAACACTAAGAACCTTCCCTGAAGGTACCGTAAGGTTTTCCTTAAACCACTTTAATACAATAGAAGAAATTAATTACACGGTTGATTCTATAAGCCGTATAATCAGAAAAGGACGGTAATACCTTGGAATTTAATCAACTTGAAAGCTTTCTAAGCATTGTTAAATATAATAGTTTTTCTAAAGCAGCTAAAAAGCTATATTTAACACAGCCAACTATTAGTAATAATATTAAAAACCTGGAAAAAGAACTACAGACCACCCTCCTTGATAGGACTAGCAAAACTATAACTTTGACTGAATCAGGCAAAGCATTTTATGACTATGCGCTTGAGCTGGTTAATCTTAGGGACAAGGCGAAATTTAATATTATAGGAAACCTAGATAGAATTGAGGGAAATATAGAAATACCCGCTAGCTCTATTCCAGAGCAGTATATTTTGCCCTATATAATTAAGGATTTTACTAGCTTATATCCCCTTGTTACATTTGATATTAACAGAAAAAACTCTAAAGATATCATTGATGATATTATAAGTGGCAAGGAAAGCTTTGGAATAGTAGGCGCAAAACTACCTTCTAGGATGCTTAGCTATGTGGATTTTTATGATGATGAAATTATTTTTGCTGCTTCTAGCAATGATAGGTACCCCCTAGCTAAGGATGGGATATTAGAAATAGATGATATACTTTCAGAAAGCTTCCTATTTAGAAAAGAAGGCTCTGGAACCAGGTTTTTTATAGAAAAATGCCTAGGCCATAAGAATATAAGCCTAGGCGATTTGGATATAGTATCTTTGTTAGATAGCAATGAAACTATCAAAAAAATGATTGAACTAGATCTGGGTGTTAGTTTTATCTCTAAAGTTTCTATACAAAACGAAATTAAACTAGGATTAATTAAGCCCTTTAATATAAAGGATTTAGACCTAAAACGAAAAATTTACTTTGTATACTCTAGGCATAGAACCTTGCCCCCTGCCATGGAGGCTTTTAAGGATTTTCTTACTAAATGGAAGGGGATGTAGGGCTTAAAATTTACCCGACCTTCCTGAGGTACCTGAGCTATCTATAGTTGTGCCCCCAGAGCTTCCCGATGATTGACTTTCTATTCTTCTTCTAGTTTCTGTACGGTACAAGAAATGATCTTGCCTATTAGTTAGGGATAATCCATCTGCAGTTATATAATTGCTTGCTGCCCTAGCTAATACAGCACTCTTCATTTGGCTTCTCCAAATTTCACAAAACGCAGCAGCTATAAGTATAGGTATTATAAAGGTAATACCTAGCTTAACAGCTAGTGGCAACTTACCACGATTAGGATCGTTTTGTATATCAAAGGGTTCTGAATTTGCAGCCACTTCCAAGAAGTCTTCTGCAACACTTAGATAACTCGAAAAAGCCTTATAATAATCACCTTTCCCAAGTAAGGGAAGTATATGCTCATCTAGCATTACATCTTTCCCATGGTCTGTAAAAGCTATATTTCCATATCCGTGAGCTATAAGGGCATAGTCACGTTCCTCCATGCTTAAAAATAAAAGAAGTATGCTTCTTTCATCCCCATATCCCATTCCATATTGATTGTAAAGCTGCTTGGCAAATTCGTAGGCATCGTCACCTACCATATCCTCCATAGTAATTATGGCTATATCACATTTATATTTTTGTGATATTTCGGTGGCCCTTTCACTTAGCTCAAGGTACTGATTTTCAGTAAGTAGGTTAGCTTGGTCCGTGACTAAATTAACCCCCCCACTTGCAAATACTGCGGATTTAACCATTACAATAGTAATTAGTATAATAATTGTTTTCATAAATCTTTTCACTAGAATCGACCTCCTAAAAACATAATCCATCCAAGTATTAGCATAATAGGTAGGGATATCTTGGCAAACCATGACCAATATAACTTTTTATCTACTGGAAGATCACCTATAAGTTTACCAGTCTGCCCGTTCATTGCAAACAAAAAGGTCTTATCATTCCATCTTGTTGATAGCATCCATACAGGCATTAGGGCATATTTAACCTCTCCTTTAGTTAGGTTTATTTCTGAATGCTCTGGAAACACAGTTGTGTATCCAGCGATTGTAGCTGACATCGCATCTTCCGTGCTTTTTTCTATTCTACTATTTGCCCTTTGCTGACAATCTTCCACACTCATATCATATTTATCCGCCATAAATCCTGGGAGATATGCCGTTGAAAATGACTTTAAATCTGCATAATTAAAGGGTTCTATTGCATCCATATGGGCATCAGGCATCTTACTTGAGCCATCAACGGGAACCCTATTAAAAGAAATATTACCCTCCCTTAGTATTCGGTAATGTTTAGTAACTGTAACTTCCTCATCCCCCGAAACATGTGTACGTACAACGCTGCCTTTAAATCTCATCATTGCATCAGCCTTGCCATCAAATAGCCAAAATGGCACATATACCCCTTTGATTTCTTCAATATGATTTTTTGCTAGAAATGTTGCTGATAAAAACTTCTTACCCTTATAGTGTTTTGTAAGTGCTGATATAGCCGATTCTTTATCTAATTTAAAAGGAATAATATAATCTGGTCTAAGATACCCCGCAAACTGGCCTGGTACTACTGTAGGATTGCCACAGTAGGGACATGAGGTAGCAGCTGTAGTATCATCCATAATTAGCTCTGCACCACATGAGGGACAAGAATAAGCCCTTAGATGGGCTGCTTCTTCATCAGACCATTCACCCCCTGCCATGTTCACATCCCATTTAGGTTCTACTCCAGTAGCAGAGGCTGCCTCCTCCTTATCTGCATAAATTTGTTCTATTACTTCTACATCATAATTCGTCCCGCAATAATCGCATTCTATCTGTCCAGAAGCCCCTACAAAATGCAGGGGCCCTGTACAGTTCGGGCACTGATAATTTGTAATTTGAGTTGCCATTTAAATCCCTCCCCCTTAGATTTACTACTAATCTAGTATAAATCAGACCATATCCCCATCATCGAAAACATCCCCACACTCTGGGCAAAACTTTGGCGATTTTGAGCTATCTTCAGGCTCCCAGCCGCATTTATCGCATTTATATCTAGCTGGCCCAGCTGGCCTTAGACTTCCACATTCTGTGCAGAACTTACCCTTGTTAACACTCCCACATGAGCAGGTCCAGCCATCTTGCTCTACAGGTTGTGGCTTACCACATTCTACGCAGAACTTACCAGTATTTCCAGCATGGCCACAAGTACATACCCAACCTGCGGGAGCTGATTGCTGTGCCTGTGGTGTTTGTGGTGTTTGATTAATAATAGT
>CAYUEJ010000103.1:0-6017 GCA_964442565.1 uncultured Candidatus Epulonipiscium sp. | reverse complement strand
TCCTACCTTAATTTTTTCACCATCTACACCTATAGAGGTGCTAATATCTGAAGCTACAATACGTCTTTTATTATCTATTGTACATATAATCTCAAGGTCTGAGAATTTAACTTCGCTTAAAGCTTCAAAGAATAGCTCCTCAATCTCATTTTGTGAATAATAATCATCGTATGTATGGATAATATTAATAAGGTCAGTATTTCTAATAATAGACTTAGTAGCATCCCTTACGAAGTCTTTTACATCAGCAGAATCTATAGTTATTGCAAATTGCTTAGCTGATTTGCTTTTATTATTAATCATAGCCTTAGTTTTACCAGAATATCTTACGTTGGAACTCTTAGCTAGCTGTATTAGTAGTTCCTGGATATCAGAACTAAGGGCCCCATTATTTTCAGGTAATTTTCCATGAACTGACCTTCTTATTTGATTCATATAATTATTAAATAAATCAACATCATCTTGCTCAATATTACCCATATAAAAAGAAAGGTTGGAGTTATCATATTGCTGCTTGAAATCCCTAAGATTAACGGTAACATATTGATTTAAAAGGGTTGGGATCTTAATACCTATTTTATCCTTTGAATTATAAAAACTAAGGTCCATAAGATTTGTCCCATTCTTGCTATAAGCTGCATCAACCATAAGCTCCTGGTCTTGGATGTTTGAAACTGATACAGATATTCCGGAGCCTTCGATTATATCCTTAGGGTAATCGTCGTATATACCATCTATTTCCTTAAGGTTTAGGGAAAGATTTGTTTCCTTATTGTCGGGATGTATGATGCTGAAAACTGTATTTTCTTTATCCGCTAATTTTTTCATCTCTAGCATAGATAATAATACATATTTATCTGGTGCAACTTTTGCAACAATTGTACCTGCCATTACAGTAGCAAATATGCTTAATAAAAGAACTAAAACCACTGACCCTATTACTATTTTTTTCTTTTTTGATTTCATTTTACTCCCCCATTTATCTCGCTAAAATATTAAATATAAGTTTATAACTTCCAAAACCATTATACACTTGTAGCTTCCAAATAAGCAAACTATTGCACAAGGTTATAAATGGAATAAGTATAAGGAGTTGCTGCATGCTGCTGGCAAAGGTAACAATAATTATTCCTAGGATACTAGCCCAGATCATATATAAGAGATAGGATGCAATATTTGTAAGTAAAAGCCCTAGCTCTCCGGTAGAAAGTAGAATTACAAAAACTCCTACAAGGTGAATAATTAAAATTGTTATAATACAGCTTAATATATATATAAATAAAGGTGTACCAGTGCTAATAATCCGCTTAAAGGTACCATTATTTTTCTCAGTGAGCAATGAGCTGCTTGCAACTAATATGCTGAATGTAAGAAAGGTTATAATTAATATCTCTAAAACATTGTTTACAATTGTTGAAACTTCTGTATTATTAGGATTTACATCATGGCCTATTTTGGAGGACCTATAATCTATTGTAATAAGGGGTGAGGGCTCCCAGTACCTATCTGTAGAATCCCAGGCCTCGGACCATAGTTTATCCTTATCATCTACAAGATTACTGTACTGCCTTGATACAGAGCGGGCGGCATCCACATTAGAAGATAGTCTCATTGCTTCTGCGGAGAAAAGCTCTCCTATGATTTTTTCAGATAGGCTGACTGGGGATTTTACAATCTCAATAATATTTTCAGTATTACCTGATATAATACTGTCCATTAAGCCTTCTTGTAAAATATATACTGCCTCTAAATTTCCAACACTAACCTGCTTAAGAGCTTCATCCATATCAGTAGTTTTGATATCTATGGTATTTTTTTGGGATACACGGCTAACAATTAGTTTAGAATATTCACTTTGATCTAAATCAATAACACCTATTGGAAGTATTAAGGTATCTGATACCCTAGAGTTAGTAAAATTAAGAATAGCCCAAAATACAATCAAAAATCCTAGGAAGGCAAAAATAAAAGTTGGTTTTCTAAAATATGATTTGAGACGCAAGATAATTAATTTAAATAGTTTCATATTTATTTTCCTCCCGACTTAATTTTACAAGCATAGCGCATAAAAAGCTTATAGTTAACATAGCTATAATGGTAATGCTTTTCCAAACTATACCAACCTGATTTCCAAACAATGAATAAGTAAGTCCTTCAAGTGCCCAGTGATTCATGGTTAACTTGCCAAGTACCCCGATAAAATCAGGCATATATGAGTAGGGTACTATGCCACCACCTACAAAGACGCCCAATATACTAATAATAAAAATTGCCATGCTAGCTATATAGGCATTTTTAGATAAAGAAGTTATAAATAGTGTAAGTGAGCTAATGCAAGCACAAATAATCAAAAGAAGAAGTAGTCCAAGCTTTAAGTTACCAGTAAGTTCAAACAATTCAAGGGCTATGAAAACACTAAGTATGATGCCAGCTTGTATAAAAAGAAAAAGTGTAAGGGATATCCATTTGGCCAATATAATTTTCCAAAGAGGAATTCCTAGGGATCTAATTCTAGTAGTTATTTTATTTTCCTTCTCGCTAATGTATAGATACATTCCCTGTAAACCATATAAAGATACAAAAAATATTAGAAGAGATGAAAAATAAAAATAAGTTGGTTCCATATCCATCCAGGGTGTTTTAATAGTTTCCGAGAAAATGTGGTCCCTTCCTAATGCCTTTAAGGAAAAAGACATAGCAGCCCTTTGGAAAATAAGGTCAATTTGTTCCTGGCTTACTTCATACTCTCTGGCATAATCGCAAACAGTAAATACAGCACTTTGGGCTGCGGACATTAGATTAGTCACACTTCCCATACCCTCTTTTATAATTGTGGCTTGCAGTGGCCTTTTATGGTTGCCAATTACAATTAAAGGTTCAAAGATTCCTTTTTGCATATTGTCTGTAAAATCTTCGGGAATGATAACCATGCCTGCAGCATTATTGCTATCTATGAGATTTTGACCCATCTTTTCATCAGTTTTTATAATTTCTATGTTAGATTGTAAAGAGGAGGTCTCGGTTATTTTTTGAATAAAGAAATCTGTATAAAATGATTCCTCCTTATCAACAATAACTAATGGAATTGGGTCTATAGCACTGGAGTTAGTGAGTAAAGAAGATGAGAGATTGGCTATAGTTAATATTGTTATAATAGGAAAAATAATCATTACTATAAAGGCAAACTTTGAGTTAAAGTAATGCCTAAGGTCATTTTTGATTAGTGCTAGAAACTGCATTGCCCCCTCCTTTAGATGTCATGTCCAAGTTAGTAATGTTATAGATAATATCATACATATCATGGCTAGGATATAAGGATTTTAGCTGATTCATGGTACCATCAAACACTAGCTGACCTTTATTTAGGCAGATTATATGACTGCATAAGCGCTGGATTTCATCAGGATGATGGCTAACGTAAATAATTGTTGTTCCATTAGATGAAAGGTTTTTAATAAAGTCTACCATTTCAGTTCTAGAGTTGATATCCATGCCAACAGTGGGCTCATCCATAATGAGTATTTCGGGATAGGAGAGTAATGATACTGCTATATTAACTCTTCTTTTTAGGCCACCTGAGAGCTGACTAATATTTTTATGCAGGCTATCTTCTAGATTTGCAATTTGAGTAACCCTTGCTATGTTTTCCTTTCTTGTTTTAGTGCTATGTTTATTACTAATTGTATCCCAAAAGTTTAAATTTTCTTTAGTCGTGAGGCTAGGAAACAAGGTTATTTCCTGGGGGACATAGCCAATCTTCCCCCCATCAATTGTAACTTTACCCGAACTAGGTTTAATGATAGAAGCTATAATTGAAATAAGTGTGGACTTACCTGCACCATTAGGGCCTATAACCCCAACTATACTACCTTTGTTAACTTTAAAACTAATATTATCTAAGACAGGGATGTTATTGTATTTTTTGGTCAATCCAGTTACTGTAATCATTATGGCTCCTTTAATAAAATCTATATAAATTAATAGTTATTTATATAAAGTATACCATAAATAAATACATAGTTTGACATAAAAGAGTGCATGTAATAAAATAAGGTTAATATAAAAATATGATAATTAAGGGGGATTTATTAGATGGAATGTAAGGAATGTAATTCAGATATAAAAGAAGGTGCGGCGTTTTGTGGGGTTTGTGGTGCTAAAGTAGAGCAATCTCTAGATTCATGTAAAAATTGTGGTGAAAGTATTAACAAGGATGCTAAGTTTTGCAGAAAATGTGGTGAGCCAACTCAGCAGCTAACCCAACAAAGTGATGAAACTCCAGGGGAAGAAAGTGAAACAGTAGTTATAGATGAGGATGGCATTATAGAGGTGGCTGAGGAAGAGGTTGCAGTAATAGAAGAAACCGTCCAAGCTGAAACCAAGCCTACAAAGGGTAAAAAAAATAAAAAAATAATTTTTGGTGCCATAATAGCAGTTGCTCTAATATTAGTAGTAACAAGGTTTGGAGGTTCGCCTAATAAAGCAGCAAATAGAAATCAAAAATTACTAATGTTTGAAAAAGATTATGAGGACATATATGCAAAGCCTGTCGGAAAGGCAGAGTACATATTAAAAGCCGCAGACGCTAGCAAGTTTATAGTTAGTGAAGATGGGAAGAAAATATACTCGATAGACGATGATAGTAATCTATATGTGCAAGAAGGAAATAAAAGTGCGACTAAAATATCAAGTGATGTAGACTGGCTTGCAATCTCACCATCAGGGGAGACAATTGCTTATGTAAAGGATGCAGATAATTATGGAGTAGGGGAGCTTTATGTAAAGTCTGGGGCAAAGGAAGCAGATAAGGTTGCGTCTGATGGATGTGCGGCCCAAAGTGTAAGTGTAAGTCAAAATGGTAAATATGTAGCCTTTACAGAAGTAGATGAAGCATCAGAAGAGATAAGAACCTATTTATACAAAATAGGTGGTGTAAAAACAAGGATTGGAAAACATATTTCCATAGGAGTTAATGATAAGGGTGATACATTAGCTGTTAGTACAGAGAGTGATATTTACATGATTAAAAAAGGTAAAGAAGCAGATAAAATTACATCTGACCCAGATACAATAGTTGCTAATAAAGATTTTTCATCCATGTTAATACTAGAGGGCTCAGGAAACCTTTATTCATATAAAGGGAGAGATAAGGAAAAAATAGAAGGAAATGTTGATGGAATAGCAGGGGCTAAGGGTACATCATCTATAAGAGATGAGTTGTTTGTTCAAACAAATACGAAGAAGTTAGATGTAGTATTATATAAGGGCGGAGATATGTACGTAAAGTTTGATGGGAAAGAGTCAGAAAAAGTGGCCAATTCCGGAGGTTCCCAATGGATAATATCAGATGATTACAGTCAAGTTATTAATGTTGCCAATTCTAAATTAAATATAAAGAACTTTAAAAATGGAAAAATAGTAAGGGAACTGACTGCAGATGTAAACCCATATAAAGTTCAAATGACACCAGATGGATCCCATATAGCCTATATTAAAGAGGGGGATCTCTACACCTTAAAGAAAGGCCAAAAAACTGGAACCAAGGTTGAGGCTAAAGATGATGTAGTAGATGTTGGAATTACAGATAAGGGTATAATGTATTATGAAACAGAGGATGGGCGTCTATTTGCAACTAAGGGTAAAAAGGCAGGCAATAAGATTGCAGATGATATATACACATGGAAAGTTATTGGGGAAGCAGTATATGTATTAAACTATGAAGATGCCCTATACGAAACAAAAGGGACTAAAAAGACACAAAAGGTTACAGATGATGTGTCAGATTTTATATATATTGATAATCACACTTATAATATTAGTGGATATTAAGTAGGGGGTATAATATGTCAACAGTATTTGAAAAATTTAAAAAGACAATAGATAAGGGAGTAGCTACCGTTAGTGTAAAGTCGAACTCAATGCTTGAAACCAATAAGATTAAGGTTCATATGAATTCTCTAACAGAGAAAATGGAAAAAAAGAAATTTGAACTAGGAGAATTGGTTTATAACATCTAT
>CAYUEJ010000102.1:3309-6027 GCA_964442565.1 uncultured Candidatus Epulonipiscium sp. | reverse complement strand
CTGATGAAGATTTCTCCAATATACAAAGAAATATATGAATCACAAGAGAAAGGGGTGGTTGGAGAATGAAAAACTCAAAAAAACCTCAGCAACTACGCCCAAGGAATACGAAAGCAACACTACTAAGATTATTTAGTTATTTTAAATATAATAAAGCACTATTTGTAGGTGGGATATTTTTTATAATTCTTGGATCTGTTGCTGGTATAGCGGCAAATGCTATACTGAGTCCTATTATCGACTCTTTAACTTTAGGTAGCGGGAATCAAATCTTTATTAAATACTTGATTATCATGGTGTTTATAGTTGTATTTATTGCTATAGGTGAATACCTTGGGAATTTATTTATGGGTAAGCTAGCCCAACAAACTATCCACAAAATAAGGGAAGAGATGTTTTCACATATGGAAAAACTACCAATTTCTTATTTTGATCAAAACACACACGGTGACTTAATGTCTACCTTTACAAATGACGTGGACATGTTAAACCAATCATTGGAGCAAAGTGTGTCGCAGATTATTATTTCAATAATTACCGTAGTAGGTACCTTTATAATGATGTTAGTTATGAGCCCTATTCTAACGGTATTAGTTGTAATTATGTTAGTTATTATGTTATATGCTACAAAATATATAGGCAAGCGTTCCTCAAAGCATTTCCGGGAGCAACAGGCACAACTTGCAGATATGAATGGATATATAGAGGAAATTATGACAGGCCAAAAAGTTGTTAAGGTATTTAACTATGAGGATAGGGCAATAGATGAGTACGAGTGCCTCTACTTACGGTGTTATGATTATGCCTATAATGGGTAGTTTATCCTACGTACTATATGCCTTAGTATCTATGTTGGGAGCCTACTTTGTTATGATTGGAACCATGAGTATTGGTAACATCGCAGCCTTCCTGCAGTTTACAAGAACCTTCTTTAGGCCTATAACCCAGGTTGCAAACCAGATTAATACACTGCTTGCGGCTATAGCTGGTGCAGAGAGAATATTTAAGGTTTTAGATGAAGAAGTTGAAATAGATGATGGAGATGTTAAACTTATAGAAGACAGCACAAATAAAAACAATCTGTGTTGGAGAGTAAATTCATCAGATGGGTCTTATGAGGATGTACCATTACGAGGATTTATAACATTTGAGGATGTTGATTTTGGATATGTACCAGGCCAGAAAGTATTAAAAAATATAAATCTTTATGCCAAACCAGGTCAAAAAATTGCTTTTGTAGGATCTACAGGGGCAGGAAAGACAACAATTACCAATCTTATTAATAGATTTTACGAGATTAATAGTGGTAGTATTTTATATGATGGCATTGACATTAAAAGAATAAATAAATTTGATCTTAGAAGTACCATGAGTATAGTTTTGCAGGATGTTCATTTATTTGAAGGGACTGTTGCAGATAACATTAGGTATGGAAGACTAGATGCAACGGATGAGGAAGTTAAGGAAGCAGCAAAACTTGCAAATGCACATTATTTTATCAAACATTTGCCTAAGGGTTATGATACTGAGCTTATAGCAAATGGTGAAAATCTTTCTCAAGGAGAAAGGCAGCTCTTATCTATTGCTAGGGCAGCTGTAGCAAATCCTGCAATTCTTATACTTGATGAGGCTACATCTTCGGTAGATACAAGAACTGAGAGATTAATAGTAGAAGGTATGCACAAGCTAATGGAGGGGCGAACAACCTTTGTTATAGCCCATAGATTATCGACTGTCCGTGATTCTAATGCTATTATGGTACTTGAGCAGGGAGAGATTGTTGAGCGTGGAGACCATGATGATTTAATGGATCAAAAAGGGAGATATTATGAGCTTAATGTTGGAACAATAGAATTAAAGTAGTCAATTAAAGTAGGAAAAAAGGCACATGAAGTGCCTTTTTTTTGTAATATTATGGGTGTTTTGTATCTGCAACTACAAGATGAACGCTTGTTTCGTAGTAATGCATATACTTTAGGAATTCATCATCCACATAGGGGAAACAATCTGTTATTAGACAATCAATAACACCAGAAAAATCTGCAAACTTGTGCATATAAGTTTCTCCAAATTTAGTATGATCAGCAAGTATAAAATTCTGTTTTGAGGACTCTAGCATATGTTTTTTTGCGGAAGCATCATCAATAGTTGGAACGGAATAACCATATTTAATATCAATCCCGTTAGCACCTAAGAAACACTTGTCAGCTTTTATATTGTTAAGAATAGTTTCGGGAATTGGACCGGTGGAAAGGTTCATATTATAATCTACATTACCTCCAATATGGATTACCTGGATATCCTTCTTGATAGAGAGGATAGGCAGGGCATTAAAGGAGTTTGTGATGATAGTTAGGTTCTTTTTACTACCTTGAGCTATTAATTTAATAAGCTCTAGTGATGTTGTAGAGGCATCGAATATAATTGAATCATTATGATTTATGAAATTATATGCTTTTTGAGCAATTAACTTTTTTTCCTCTATACATATAGCAGATAGTACAGTATCAGAAAAAATTGCGTTTGTAGGTCTTAGAGATACTGCCCCTCCGTGAACCCTTTGAATTCTTTTGCTTTTTTCTAATTCATCTAGATCTCTTCGAATAGTTGCTTCTGTAGTGTTCAAGACCTGGCTTAAGTGAGTGACCTTTACAAACTTATTTTTATTTACTATTGTTACGATTTTGTTTTTACGCTCCTCGGCTAACATATTAATCC
>CAYUEJ010000102.1:0-3209 GCA_964442565.1 uncultured Candidatus Epulonipiscium sp. | reverse complement strand
AAATGAAAATAAACGATAATATAAGAACATAAGCGGTAATGAAAAGATTCATCAAACAATTATTAAGAGTAAAAAGGAGATGGAAGCATGAAGAAGAGATTAAGTTTGTTATTAGGCATTGGTTTAGTTGTTATGTCATTAGCAGGTTGTGGGGCAAAAGAACCTACCGCGGTAGTGCCGGATGAGCCAGCAACTGAACAATCTCAGCAGGAAGAACCTCAAGAAGAACCCCAAGAAGAACCTCAAGAAACTGGAGGCGGTTACAAGGTTGGATTTATTGTTGGTTCCAGAGAACATGTTTTTTATAACTTAATAGAAGATGCAATCGTAGAAAAAGCCAAGGAACTAGGGATTGAAGCAATAGTTTATGATGGTGAATTAGATGCGAACATTCAATCAAACCATATTGAAAACCTGGTTGCTATGGGAGTAGATGCTATAGCATTAGCTACAGTAGATGCAGCTGGTGTAGGCCCTGCTATTACAGCAGCAGATGCAGCGGGAATTCCTTGCTTTACATTTGACTCAGGATGTGACACTGTGGATGTTATTAAAGTCCATGCAGGTACTGATAACGTTGAGGGTGGAAGATTAGGTGCCCAAGAAGTTCTTAGACTTTTAGAAGCAGGACAAACGGCAGCTATGATTGGTAACCCAGCATCAGCGGCTGTACTAGATAGACAACAAGGATTTGAAGAAGTTATGAATGCACAAACAGATATAGAATATAAGTATTTTGGAAACTACGAAGGAGACGCTAACATTGCAATGTCATTAATGCAAGACTGGCTAGTAAGTACTCCAGATTTAGGCGTTGTTTTCTGTGCTGGTGACCCAGCAGCTACAGGAGCTTTATCCGCTATAAAAGCAGCAGGAGCAGAAACATTAGTTATTGGTTTTGATGGTAACCCTGAAGCACTTGCGGCGATTCATGATAAAGATGGCGATGGGAAATGGTGGGTATCTGAAGTTTCACAAAACCCTAAATTAATCGGTTCAACTATTACAGAACAAATTAACAAATATCTATCAACAGGTTCTGTAGATGCAGCGCATATTCCAATTGACCCATATATTATTACATACGATTTCATTATTGAAAATGATCTTGTGAAATAATATACAATGATTTAAAACCAATAGAATCTTACAACATTAGAGTTATCCAGGCAATATGTAATGCCTGGATAATTCTAAAATATAACAAATATTATTTGACTATGGTTAGGTGGAGATAATATGAGTAAAGATGGGAATGGATTAAAACCGATTTTACAGGTGAAAAATATTTCAAAAGAGTTCCCAGGGGTTAAAGCATTGACAGATGTATCAATTGATTTTTACCCTGGAGAGGCTCATGCATTAGTTGGCGAAAATGGAGCGGGAAAGTCCACATTAGTTAAAATAGTTTCGGGGGTATACATAAGAACAGATGGAGAAGTTTTTTATAAGGGTGAAAACATTAGGTTTAGAAATCCAGGAGAGGCGTTAGATGCTGGCATTTCAGTTATACACCAGGAGCTGAGTATAGCTAATGATTTAACCGTTGCAGAAAATATATTTCTTGGTACAGAACCAAGGATTGGTAAAGGACCAATGTTAGATAGGAAAAAAATGAATCAAGAAACCCAAGCAGTTTTAGATAAAATGGGGGTAGATATTAAGGCAACAGATGTGGCGGGTAAGCTAACTGCGGCCCACCAGCAAATGATAGAAATAGCAAAAGTTATAACAAAAAAGTCTGACTTTGTAATAATGGATGAGCCGACATCCTCCTTATCGGATAACGAGATAGAAGCCTTATTCCATCAGATAAAACTACTAAAAGAAAATAATGTATCAATTATATATATATCCCATAGGTTAAATGAGCTTGGAGTAGTCTGTGAAAGAGTAACTGTTCTTAGAGATGGGGAGGTGGTTAAGACGATGAAAATGTCTGAAACATCTGAGGCTGAAATAGTTACTAACATGGTTGGGAGAGAGATGGAGGATTATTATAATAAAAAAGAGCATAAACGTAAAGGAGAAATGCTAAGAGTTGAGGGATTGACCATAGATGGAGTCTTTGAGGATATTTCATTTGAGGCTTACCAAGGTGAAATCCTGGGGATTGCAGGTTTGGTAGGATCTAAGAGAACGGATGTACTAGAGAGTATCTTTGGGGCTGTTAAATTAGATTCAGGGAAGGTATTTATTAGGGGAGAAGAGGTTAATTTTAAATCGCCACGGGATGCAATTGAACATAAAATTGGTTTTGTAACTGAGGATAGAAGGCATAGTGGATTGATGATTCAAGCTAAAATTAGGGATAATGCAGTTCTTCCGAGTCTTACGCGCACAAGCAAGAAGTTTGGGTTTTTAAATCCTAAATGGGAAAAAGACGTAACCACAGAATACTCAAAAAAGATGAGAATTAGGGCGCCAGGTATTAATACTCCTGTTAGAAACCTTTCAGGGGGAAACCAGCAGAAAGTTATTTTGATAAAATGGCTTATTGCACAATCGGAAATATTGCTATTAGATGAACCAACAAGAGGGATTGATGTAAACGCTAAAGCAGAATTTTACTCCCTAATGAATTTATTTGTGGAAGAAGGAGGATGTATAATAATGGTATCTTCCGAACTGCCAGAAATTTTAGGTGTTAGTGATAGGGTCATGGTTATGCGTGAAGGAAGAAAAAGTGGAGAATTATCAATGGAAGAAGCGACTGAAGAAAGTATCATTAAACTTGCTAGTATACACAGTGATAATTAGATATCGTGTTTTGCAAAGGACAGGGGGATGATTGGTAACATGAGTAAAGTTAAGGGTTGGGCAAAGGATAATGTAGTAATTATATTCTTACTTGTAATTATAGTATTATTTAGTCTTACGAATAAAGTGTTTTTAACGCCGAATAATCTTATTAATATTTTGTCCCAAATGTCAATAAATGCACTTTTGGCAACGGGAATAACCTTCGTTATTATTACAGGTGGTATTGATATCAGCGTGGGTTCAGTAGCTGCTTTTGCGGGAATATTTGCAGCATTTATTGGGCTTAAGTTTCCTAATATGTCGATTTTAACTGGTTTTTTAGTTCAAATGGGAGGGGCTATACTAATAGGTGCTGTGTGTGGCCTGTTTAATGCAACAATGGTAACAAAGCTTAAGGTAGTCCCAATGATTGCTACCTTAGCAATGATGACGATTGCAAGGGGCCT
>CAYUEJ010000101.1:4114-6066 GCA_964442565.1 uncultured Candidatus Epulonipiscium sp. | reverse complement strand
TAACATGAACATTGTCAATGTAGGGTTTATGAAGCTCGATATCATCTGGGCAGTTATCGCTCATAGATTTAAGCTCTTCAATACTACCAATCATATGTCTATGGGAACAAGGACACTCCCAAATTGGTAAAGGAGTTCCCCAGTAGCGTGATCTTGAAATACCCCAGTCAACAACACCTTCTAGGAAGTTACCAAAACGGCCCTTACCGATATTTGGAGGAATCCAGTTAACTGTATTATTATTTTGCACTAATTGATCACGAACCTTAGTCATTTCGATAAACCAAGTATTACGTGCGTAGTAAATAAGAGCAGTGTCACATCTCCAGCAGTGAGGATAGTTATGCTCAAAAGGCTCAGCCTTATAAAGCTTTCCATCTTTTCTTAAAGATTCGATAATAAGTGGATCAGCATCTTTAACTGAAATATTTTGCCAAGGAGTTACCTCAGGTGTAAAGAATCCTTCCTCATTTACTAATTGTACAAATGGAAGATTGTTTTCTCTACCTACTCTAGCATCGTCTTCACCAAAGGCAGGTGCAGTATGAACTATACCTGTACCATCACTAAGGGTTACATAATCATCAGCAACAACAAAGTAAGCCTTCTTATCTGGTTTTGCGTAATCAAAAAGTGGCTCATATTCTGTTCCGCTAAGGTCATTACCAACATATTCTTCTAGGATAGTGTAGCCTTCTGGTACAACTACTTCAAGTAGTTCTTTAGCCAAAATATACCTAGAGCCTTCGGACTCAATTTTTACATAAACAGCTTCAGGGTTAACAACTAAGGCTACGTTAGATAAAAGGGTCCATGGTGTAGTTGTCCATGCAAGTAAATAGGTATTGTCTTCGCCTTTAACCTTAAACTTACCAATAGCTGATTGATCTACAACGTCTTTATATCCCTGAGCAACCTCGTGAGATGAAAGGGATGTACCACAACGTGGGCAGTAAGGAACAACCTTATGTCCTTTATAAATAAGATCCTTATCCCAAATCTCTTTAAGTGACCACCACACAGATTCAATATAATCATTCTCATAGGTAATATAAGGATTATCCATATCTACCCAGTAGCCAACACGGCTGGTCATTTTTTCCCAATCAGATTGATACTTCCAAACGCTTTCCTTACATTTGTTAATAAAGTTCTCAACGCCATATGCTTCAAGTCCAGGCTTATCATTAATACCTAAAACCTTCTCAACCTCAAGTTCTACTGGAAGCCCATGAGTATCCCAGCCAGCCTTACGTAAAACCTTAAAGCCTTTCATTGCTTGGTATCTAGGTATTAAATCTTTAATAACACGGGTAAGCACGTGGCCAATATGCGGTTTACCATTTGCTGTTGGAGGTCCATCATAAAATGTAAAAACTGGTTGTCCTTCTCTTGCTTCTATAGATTTAGCAAAGACGTCATTCTCTTCCCAAAAATCTAAAACATCAAGCTCACGCTGAACAAAGTTAAGGTTTGTATCGACTTTCTTATACATATACTTATTTCTCCTTTCATAATGTACATATAAGTACATAAAAAAACTTCCACCCCATATAACAGGGCGGAAGATTAGAATCTAATTATTTCCGCGGTACCACCTGAATTGCCTTATATAAATAAGACCACTTCCTATACCTTTCTTCTATAACGGGAAGAATTCCGTCAGAGCCTACTAGAGAGATTCGGTCTGCCACTAAAAGGTGATTATTCCTATTATTTATCGTATGGGCTTCCACTAACCCCACTCGCTGCAACGCCTACATAATAGTACTTGTCCTTATCACTGTGTTTGATTATCAAATTAATACATAAAATCATTATAGTAGAAAGTTATAAGAATGTAAAGCATTTTAAAAGTTAAACATATAAATAAGTAAAATACCATGTTTTATGGTATAATTAAAAGATACTAAAGAAAGGATGTTTAGTGAATATGACTAGAGACTTAACAC
>CAYUEJ010000101.1:0-4104 GCA_964442565.1 uncultured Candidatus Epulonipiscium sp. | reverse complement strand
ATACCAATTAACCATGATGCAAGGATACCACGACCATAAGATGGATAAGAAGGTCGTGTTTGATTTATACTACCGCAAGAACCCATCAGGCAATGGATATGCTATTTGCGCTGGTCTTGAACAGGCTATAGAGTATATGAAAAATCTTAAATTTAAAGAAGATGATATTGAATACTTACGAAGTTTAAATATGTTTGATGAGAGTTTCCTAGGATATCTTAAAACCTTTAAATTTACAGGCGATATAGACGCAGTGCCAGAAGGAACAGTTGTTTTTCCAGGGGAGCCATTAATGCGTGTATGTGCACCTATACTAGAAGCACAGTATATCGAAACTGCCCTTTTAAATATTATCAATCACCAAAGCTTGATAGCAACAAAGGCTGCTAGAGTTATACAGGCAGCAGAGGGAGATGCAGTTTTAGAATTTGGACTTAGAAGGGCCCAAGGACCAGATGCGGGAATATATGGGGCAAGAGCTACTATAATTGCAGGGTGTGCGGCAACATCTAATGTGTTAGCTGGTAAGCAGTTTGCAGTACCTATATCAGGAACCCAGGCTCATAGTTGGGTTATGAGTTTTGATAATGAGCTAGATTCATTTAGGGCATATGCTAAAGTATTCCCAAATAAATGTATACTACTTGTAGATACATATAACACATTAAAGTCAGGTGTACCTAATGCAATTAAAGTATTTGATGAACTTAAGGCAGCAGGGCATGAATTAAAAGGATACGGAATACGATTAGATAGCGGAGATCTAGCCTACCTATCAAAAGGTGCTAGGAAACTACTAGATGAAGCAGGCCATAAGGATGCCATTATTAGTGCATCTTCAGATTTAGATGAATACTTAATCGCAGATTTAAAAAGGCAAGGTGCAGCAATAACGTTATGGGGAGTAGGAACAAAGTTAATCACATCCTCTGATTGTTCAGCCTTTGGTGGAGTTTACAAACTATCAGCTGAAGAAAATAAGGATGGTATTTTTGAGCCTAAAATTAAATTATCAAATAACCCAGCAAAAGTTACAACACCAGGAATAAAAAAGATAGTTAGGATTTATGATAAAGCAACGGGAAAAATCAAGGCAGATTTAATAGCCCTTGAGCATGAAGAATTTGATACAAATAAGGAACTTACAATATTTGATCCTATAGACACCTGGAAAAAAATGAAGTTAATGCCAGGAGCATATAAGACAAGGGAGTTACTTGTCCCAGTATTCAAAGATGGAGAATGTGTATATAAGACACCATCAGTTATGGATATAAAAGATTATTGTAAGACTGAGCTAGATACCTTATGGTGTGAGCAAAAAAGATTAATAAATCCGGCAAAAGTGCCTGTAGATTTATCATTAGAATTATACAATTTAAAACAAAAAATGATAAGTGAACACAAATAGACTCCAAATTATAAAAGAGAGGAGGTAAAAGATGAGGGAGATTATTTGCGCTTTATATATAATGATTTATACATTGATAACAGCTCCAGCCCGTTATATAAACTCTAGAAAAATGAATGACTTAGAGTTGATGAGAGAGGGTCTTACTAAAAACTATAGAATGACACAAACCTTGTGTAAGGGTATATTAAAAATTATGGGGGCTAGGGTTGATATTGAAGGAAAGAGTAATCTTGAAACCAGGGGACCTAATGTTTATATGGGTACCCACAAAAGCTACTTAGATATTGTAATAATGATTGCATTAATAGATGAACCTTTAATTTTCATAGGTAAGGCAGAAGTCGATAAACTTCCATTTATACGTAAATGGTTCAAGGCTATAGGGGGACTTCCTATGCAAAGGGAAGATATTAGACAATCATTTAAAGTAATACTTGAAGCTATTAAGAGACTGGAAGCCGGATATTCAGTTGCTATTTTTCCGGAAGGAACAAGAACAATAGGAACACAAATGGGGGAATTCAAGGCCGGAAGTTTTAAACTGGCAACGAAAGCAAATGTACCTATTGTCCCAATAGCTATGCAAAACACATTTAAATTATTAGAGGAGCAAAGAAGAGTAAGGCCAGCTGATATATATGTTAATATTGGAGAAATTATAGATGTGCCAAACTTAACTAAGGAAAAAAAGAAAACTATATCAGGAGATACAGAAGACTATATAAGACAATTATTAAACGAAATAACTTATTAATCACGGTAGGGAAACTAGGAAAAATAAGGGGTGAAGTTGTGAGTGATAATAAAGCAACAGTTAAGGAGAGAGTTGATGAAGCCGTAAGGGTTGAGATAAGCCAAGATAGGATGTTAGGAGTAATTAGCTTTACGGAGCCAGAAAATGGTGGTAAAACACTAACATTTGAGCAAGTAAGCAGTAAAATGAAGGATGTAGGGGTAGTAAGTGGTATCAATAAGGAATTAATAGAAGGGCTAATTAATAACAAGCAATATAACCATAAGTATTTAGTAGCTAGGGGTAAACCACCTGTGCATGGTGAAGACGGAGCATTGGAGTTATATTTTAATACAAATGAAGAAGAGATTGCATCACTAAAACCAAAGGAAAATGAAGATGGATCAGTAGACTTTAAGAACTTAGATTTAATACAAACAATACAAAAAGATCAACTTCTTGCTAAAATAACACCACCTACATTAGGGGAGCCAGGAGAAAACGTATTAGGAAAAGCAATAAGGCCTACTAAGGGGAAGGTTATTAGACTACCTAAAGGGAAGAACATCTATACATCAGAAGATGGACTAAGTTTATATGCAAGCATAGAAGGACAACTTATATATGAGCTAGGTAGGATAAATATAAGTGAAACATATGTAGTTGAAGGGGATGCCGGCATAGCTACAGGAGATATAGACTTCATGGGAAATGTTATAGTCAGAGGAAATGTGGAGTCAGGTTTTACTATTAAGGCAGGTGGTAATATTGAGGTTCAAGGATTTGTAGAAGAGGCCACCATTATAGCAGGTAATGATATTTTGCTAAGGCATGGAATTCAAGGTAAGGACAGGGGTAAACTAGTAGCAGGTGGAAATATAGTAGCTAAGTTTATTCAAAATAGTAAAGTTGAAACCAGGGGTAGCTTATATACAGAAGCAATAATGCATAGCCATGTAGAAGCAGGTGACTCTGTAATAGTTGAAATTAGCAAAGGATTAATTGTGGGGGGGACCGTTCAGGCAACCAATCAAATTAGTGCTAAAATAATAGGATCACCTATGAGCACTGCCACAACAGTTAAGATAAGCATGGCCTTGTCAATGCAACATAGGTATAATGAGGTTCAAGCAGATTTAACAAAGATGAGGCAGCAATTGGAGCAAGTAGAGAAAAATATTTCATTTATACATGATAAACTGGCTAAGGGAGAACCAATTCCAAAGGCTAGGTTAGAACGTGTTAAACCAATGATAGCCCTCCAAAAACAGCTTAGTACAGAAACAGATAATCTGCAAAAAGAATACATATCACTATCAGCAATGCTTAAAGATTATAAAGCAGGAGCAATTAGAGTAAGTGATGTAATGTACCCAGGTTGCAAGGTTGTTATGGGAACACTAGTCAAGCATATAAGAGAAGATTTAAAGTATACAAGATTTTATATACAAGATGGCGATATAAAGGTAGACACCTTTAACTAGGCTATTATAGCATGGGTGATAATAGCCTAGAGATAGATTCTTTAAATTTAACAATAGTACCTCTTTTGTCATATAATTCACGGGTTAACTCTTTAGAGTTTGTGATGTCATTTTCAAAGGAGGCTGCTATTTTTTTTGAAACTTTTCTATCATAAATAAAGGCATTAACCTCAAAGTTTAACTTAAAGCTACGAATATCAAAATTCGCAGTTCCAACAGAGCATATTTTTTTATCAATAACAAGGGTCTTAGCATGTAAAAAACCCTTTTCATAAGTGTAGCATCTAGCACCTGCCTCTAGTAACTCATTCATATAGGACAAAGAAGCCCAAAAGACAAAAGGATGATCCGGTTTATTAGGAATCATAATTTTAACATCTAATCCAGATAAAGCAGCTAGTTTTAATGCTTCAAGCAAACTATCATCGGGTATAAAATAAGGCGTTTGCAGATAAATAGAATGGTTGGCCTCA
>CAYUEJ010000100.1:0-6092 GCA_964442565.1 uncultured Candidatus Epulonipiscium sp. | reverse complement strand
ATCAGCAATATCTATCCCATAGGTGTCCCTCATTGCAAAGAACTTCTTGCTTACGGTTGCCACTATTTGCCTATCTTTCTTAACGCTAAAGTTGTAGTTAAAAAAATCCCCTTCTACTATATAGGCCCCCGATTGACCCTGAATATTAAATCTCGGTTTCATAAAGGTGAATTCTTTTTTAATTACTGCTAGCTTCTGCCCCTGCCTAAAAAGATGGTACTCAGGTAGAAACTTAAATAGCTTTTGTTCTATATAAATCTGTTCTGTTCCGCCCATATCATAGATGCTTAACTTGTTGCCGAAGGAAAACAATCTTCCTTCTACCTTATATACCGGCCTTTGGTTTTCATCATGGATAACAAAATAATCTGCAAAACTGAATAATTTTTGTGTAACGATGAACCTCATAAGCTAGCCCCCCTTACAAATTATATTTATATTTTACCACTAAGTATCCTAAAATGAAATCATTTTATTCAATCTACATATAATATCATAATTAGAAACAGGTGATTTGCTAACTATCGCGAATCACCTGTTTCTAATTATTTACTTACCTAATCTTATTGCTCATAATTTTCAAATCTTGTATATTAATTTCATTATCATTATTAATATCAATATATTTTATTCCATCCCATTGGGTTTGGGTCATATGAATTTTAGATTTACCATAATAATAAGAAAGCTCAGCTAAGTCTATTATGTTCGTTTTTTTATCTTGATTTAAATCTAAAGATCGATATCCAACAATTACTATTGCGTCACATACAATATCTGTTCCATCAATTTTACCACTAACCACAAATTCCCCTAGTTGCGCATATGATGAAGCCGCAATATTATTCCACGTTACCCCCGATACCCCCATCACATCATTATCGTATGTTACCCTAACCTTATCCGGCATTACAGGGGACTCATTAATAAGAGTATTTATCTTCTGTGCCTCAGCAGATATAATAATTCGCTCCTCATCAATAAGAGATCTTGTTTTTACCAACGCAACATCATCAATATGCCCCCAATATCCCGCTGCACCCTTCACCGTGATATCCACAACACATTTCCCACTGTCAATTAATATCTCATCACTAACTATCTCCCGCCAATTTTGCCATCCTTCATTCTCAGCATGCCCTAATACAATACTCTGATCCGTGGTTTTAATGGAGACACTAACAGACCCATCTATATTATTAGCACCCTCCGACCAAACTATAACTTTATAATAGCCATCATGCAAATCTATTACTTCTTGACTTATGGTAAATTCAAAATCATTTTTTGCATAAAAGTGCAGCGACTTTTCTCCTTTATTCGGCATATCTTTATCCACACCCACTATATCATCTACATGTGGTTCCACAAATTTCTTTATTATTTCCCAATTATTAATTCCATCTTCAAAACTAGGGTTATGCAGTTTATTATTATACGTTTCCGCAAAAGCATAACCCTGTAAGTTACATAAAACTAATACAACTACTACTATTTTTAATAATCTATTAGTTCTCTTCCTCATGTCTACCCCCATTTATTTGATGTTTAGTCTTTTATAAATTAGTGCTACTGCCTCTGCCTTACTCAAACTTTCTTTTGGCATAATTCTTAACGCATCATCTTCCCCAATTCCATGAACAATCCCCTTATAGACAGCACTAGAAATACTTCTAGTCGCATACTCAGAAATTTCTTTCCAATCTGTAAACTTCGTTAATATCTCCTCATAGTCTAATTCTACCGAATCCTTATTTACTTGCAGGGTTCTTTCTATAATAACAATTGCCTCTTGCCTTGTTAACTCTTTTGTTGGAGCCAATCTATTACCCCCAACCCCCTTAGCAACCCCTAACTTTTTAGCTATCCCTGTACTTTTAAAATAGTAATCAACAGGGTTAACATCAATAAAATTATCTTCAACATAAGCACTTAATCCCAATGCATTAATAACCATATCGTAAAACTCCGCACGGTTAATCTTTTCTCCTGGGTAATACTTATCTGTGTACGTATCCCTAATGATACCCTTAGAAGCTAAAACTTCGATAGATTTTTTTGACCATTTGTGTTCATCTAAATCTGCAAAAGTCCTATAATCATACCCTACTAAATACTGGCTAAAATGAGACGTTTTAAACATCATTCTATCCACATCTTCATTATAGGTTGCATTTGGTATTTTAATCAATCCTTCGTCCTCATCAATATAATAAATAATCAGATGTTCCAAGTTGTATTTTTCTTCCTTTTCAGGGATGTAATTCATACCTACTTCTACCTGTGCATTTTCATTTTCCCAATAAATAGGCTTCCCATCAACTATCATCTCTAGTTTTATAATAGGTTTACCTCCATTTATTTCATCTTTTTCCACACTAGCCTTAAAGTTAACGTGCCCTACATCAACCTTTTGATTATTTAACATCGTATTTGGAAGAGTTACAGTTCCAAAAGGATAATTTATACTAACCCTTTTATCTATTGTTTCAGATTGCAAGAACTCCCCTGCTAATTCTAAGGAAAATGATTTAACTCCATCTTTATAGGGCATATCTATTATAATTTCTTTTACTCCACCTTCTTTGTGTATTGTTTTTCTGAATCCCTCCTCAAGTTTAGCTATATCAATTTTAGCCGATAAGACCCCTAATTTTTCATCAATCTTATACCCACTTATAAACTCACTTACACTAGTAGATTCGTCTCCAGTAGATTTATTATTGGAACTCGATGTATAATCCCCACCTATTTCATCCCAGTTATCGTCCTTTGGTTTCCCTGGCTCCGTTGGCAGCCCTGGATTTACTGGTTTTTCTGACTCTATAGGTTTTTCCGACTCTATAACCTCCTTTGTTATTACCTTAACTACATAAGAAGGTAAAATTGCAACATTCATCATACTCCCTTTAGGAGCCGAACTTAGATTAATAGTCCCAACTTCTATATTTCCTTCTTGGTTAGCCTTAATATCTTTGGCTTTAAATTTTAATGTTAACAGCCCCCCCTCTTCAATTCCCTTTGTATGGACTGCTATAATTCTTACCTCTCCCTCTTTCCTCAACTCTTCAGCAATAATTGTATTACTATCAAGCGCAATCACTTCTATTAACTCAAATAAACTAGCATTATATTTTATAGTGGAATCCGATGCATATGCGGCATCCACAAGACCATCTACCCCAACTATAGTCTCAAATTGAGAGCCTGATTTTATAGACTCTGGTCCTTTTATAACCCCCCTAGCATCGTCCTTCACTAACACAAAGTCATCAATCCATCCCCAGGATTCCGCCTTTTCATTAAGATTGATTCCAACCTCCACTTCACCATCAACTACTTCAATGTTTTTCAACTCAAATAAGTTCCAATTATTCCACCCATGAGTTGTCGCTTTCGCTTGATACTTTACTCCTCCACTTTGTGCAAATAACTTTGTATCTGATTCTCCCTCACTTTCTCCCATCATCCATACTTTCAATACATAATTCCCATCTTCAATACCATCTATTTTTTGCTTAATTATTGTATTTATATCTGTACTTGACCAATAATTCATAGATCTACTTCCCGAGTGCGTGTTTTCATTCTCGTTTCCTATTTTAACTGGTGATGCCCCGTTAGTTTCAACAATCCATGGTTCCAATCTACCACTTTCAAACCCTGGGTTCTTGACCAAGTTTTTAGTTCCCTTTACAGTTATATAAGCTTTAACACTATAGTCATTTACTAGCCCGCTTAAGGTATATTTCCCTGGCACATCAAATTTCACCCCACCTGTGTTCTCCCATGCAACGGTAACTTTTTTAAATGACCCATCGCTATATAGTGCTTCTATTTTTTCAGGAAGCCCCGATTCATCCCCGGCTTCAATAGATAATTCAATATCCTCTGCTGAAATAATTCTGGGTTCAACAAAGTTATTATTATAATCTGATACCAATTTAAATACATTTAATGATGGCAAGGCTTTTCCATACTGATCAAACATAGCTTGATTTTCCCAACCACTGCCTTCCCCAGTTAACCACCCTGCACCCTCAACCGGAATCCAAGCTGGCTCCCAATAAAATATACCTCTTCCCTTGTTTTCCGGAACATTAACCACCACTTCCATTACATCCCTAATAGCAGTAGCCTGTCCCTGGATTGAAGCTTGGTAACCCCCTTTCTTCTCCGCATCAGCATCAAAGTTATTCTCACAATCATCAAAATTCTGTAATGTGTACCCATAAGCCGTTTCTGCCACAATAACCTCTTTATTATATCTTTTGCTTATAGCATCAAGGTTATCCTGAAGGTCTCCTAAAGTTCCATGCCAAAATGAATAAAAAGAGGCGCCTATAACATCATAGTCAATCCCAGCATTAGTAAAGGCATCAAAGGCATGAATAAATCTCCCCTTATCTCCTCCCTCAGCTAAGTGGAGCATAATTTCTATATCTTGATCTACATCCCTTACCGCTTGTACACCCCACTTTAAGAGATTAATAAAAGCATCAGAAGTAACACCTTTCCCTTCCGGCCATACCATTCCCCCATTAATTTCATTCCCCACTTGAACCATGTCCGGCAACACACCATGTTCTTGCATCTGTTCCAATGTTGTTTTAGTATATTCATAAAGCACTTCTTCTAATGCGTTACCTGTTAAATCCATCCATGCTTTCGGTTTGTATTGTTTGCCTGGATCTGCCCAGAAATCACTATAGTGGAAATCTAATAGTACCTTTAAATCTAGCTCTTTCGCCCTTTTAGAAATAGCAATAGTTCTTTTTAAATCATTTGTTCCACCACCAATAGCCCCCATGACCTTCTCACCATTGTTTGTTATTTTATCTGACCAATACACATCATAGGGATCATTCCAAAGTCTTAATCTTATCCAATTAACCCCACCGTCTTTTAATATCTTTAATAAATCCTCTATTTCGCCCTCATCGTTTTTATAATTTCCGCCCTTTTCCTCTATTTCATAGAGAGTAGAAACATCTGCCCCTTTAATAAAATTATCAGATATACCTTTAATAGGATTTACATGAAAATCACTACTAGCAGCTTCTACAGATATAGGATTTAAAAAAACTACTATAAGGGCAAATATCATCGCCCATCCCATTACCCTCTTATTTACACCTAACATACTGTCCCCCCCTATCCTATTACTATAATTTATTCCTGCTACTTACTTAATCTTAAAATAACCCTAACATCGTACGTTTTAAGGATAAGCCTATCTTTTACTTTCTCATCATATATCACATCAGTATAACTTCGCTTATCTAGAAACACCGTCTTTTCTTCGTTTGTAAAATTCATTATATATATATACTCTCTTTCTTCCACGGTCCTTACCTGAGCTGTTACACCTTCTGGAAGTTGTGCATCAATGGCTAGTTTAATATTACTATCTCCAACTAACTTCCTATAAAACTTATAATGAAATTCATCGTTTGATCTTGCAGCCATATAATAGGCTTTTCCTTCACCAAATTCATTAACTGTTAATGCTGGTCTCCCCTTATAAAAATCAGATTCATACTGCGCTAGTGCAACCGCCCCACTAAGATGAATGAGATCACACAACTCTTTCACCTCAAAACTCCCATTTAAATTTAATTGATTCCCTTCTAAGTAAGTAATATGGTTAGAGTCATGATCATACAATCCGTCAATCTCTTCTGACCATATGCCCATTACCTCCTTTAAAGGTCCTGGAAATCCACCTAAGAAACATAAATCTGTTTCATTTACAATCCCACTCCAGTAGGTTGTTACAAACACCCCTCCATTTTTAACAAAACCTTCTATTTTTTCCGCAATACCAGATCTTAGCATATATAACATAGGCCCAACCACGATTTTATAACCCGACAAATCGCACTCCATATCAACAAAATCTACCGGAACTCCCATTTGCCAAAATGCTTTGTAATGGGATTGGACTGCTTCTTTATACTTCATGCCTATATTTCTTGGTCCTTGGGAATCATTTATGGCCCACATATTTTCCCAATCGAATATAATAGCTACCTCCGCCTCAGTCTCCCCCCTACAAGAACCTGATATATCTGCCAAAAACTGACCTACTT
>CAYUEJ010000099.1:0-6099 GCA_964442565.1 uncultured Candidatus Epulonipiscium sp. | reverse complement strand
TTGCATAAGATCAAAAACGCTGACCATGTGGTGGCCGCTACAATGAATAATACACTCAATAATATTGGGCAAAAATAGCACAACTTGCCCAATATTTGCCCAATATTTTATAATTTTTAATTATACACTTTGTTGGATAGCATTAAACCCTTATACTATAAAGGCTCTACACTACCAAATGAATTATATTTTTAATCAAACCTATTATAGCATATATTAGTCTTTTATTGTCCTCCCTACTTTTAATAGCAAACCTAACATATTCTTCCCCTAGGCCTATGTAATTGTTGCAGGTTCTAATTAAAACCCCCTTTTTCATTAGTTCTTCATACAAGAAGCTTCCCCTCATATTGTTCAATTTTACCAAAACAAAATTTGAATTAGTAGGATAAATTTTTTTTACAATAGATAATTTTTGTAGTTCCCCTATAAAAAAGTCTTTTTCTGTATTTATCCACTCTAGGGTTTCACTTATATAAGGCTCATCCCTCAAGACATACTTTAATGCTAATTCTGCAAATGTGTTGATATTCCATGGAATTTGTTTTTCCCTCATTAGGTTATTAAAATCATTATCCCTACACACACTATAGCCTAGGCGCACCCCTGGTATTGCATAAAATTTTGTTAAAGCCCTTATAATACAAATACAAGAATACTTCCGGGCCAATTCTAGCATACTGGCTCCTATATCCCCAGTAAATTCTATAAATGCTTCGTCTATGATAATCCTTTTTTTATGCTTTTGACAATAATCAGCTATAGGCTCAAGTTTTTCTTTATCTATTATCCCGCCATTTGGGTTGTTAGGATTTCCTATTATTATCCCATCTACATCTTCAACTTTTTTAGCCAAATCATTATAATCAATCTCCATGTTAGAATCTAGGTTGCTATATACGATCTTAACAGCTTTTTTCTTTGCGCTATCTTCATACTCTATAAATGATGGCATAACGATACAAATGCTATTTAGGCTACTAACTGCTATATCAATAATCTCCCCTGCCCCGTTACCCAAGACTAAATCTTCCCGCGAGAAATTAAAGTCCAGGTCCTTATCTTGAGGATAAAAAAAACCAGACCTTTGATTTAGGTACTGGCGTATATGGTCTTTAGATTGCCTATACTGGATATCCGGGTATACTTTAATGTTTTCTACCCCTTCTTGCAAATTATTTATAAAACTTTCTGGCACTCCCAGTGGGTTAATGTTTGAACTAAAGTCAAGCAACTCCCTCCCCTTTAAAATGCCGTCTGTATATATATCTCCACCATGTCTCATCTAATCATCCTTTTCTAAATATAATTATATAATAAATATATTAAAATAAATAGTATTTCTGCTCCGTACATAAGATATACGGTTTGTTTAATGTGACTTTCATTTAGCTCATTAATCTTGTCACCTATTGTAGGTTTCTTTATAATTTTTCCAAAGTAATTATTATCCCCGCCTAATTGTATGCCTAAAGCCCCTGCTGCTGCCCCTTCTGGGTAAGCACAATTTGGGCTTTTATGGTTCTTTCTATCCCTTATCATAATCTTCGTTGTTCTTATAATGCTTCCCTTTACTAGTGGAGATACTAGGGCAAATAATAAACCTGTAATCCTTGCTGGGATATAGTTAGCTATATCATCAAGTCTTGCTGGGAAAAGTCCGATATCTTTGTACTTAGGATTTATATAACCCAGCATCGAATCCATGGTATTTATACCTTTATAAAGCATGGCTAGAGGGGCTCCTCCAATCATTGCATAAAAAAGTGGGGCTATCACTCCATCAGCCGTATTTTCTGCAATTGTTTCAATATCAGCCCTTATAATTTCACTTCTATCCAGACTTTTAGTATCCCTTCCCACGATATATGAGAGTCTTAATCTGCTATCTTCTATATCGCCCCTTAAGAGGGCATCATAAACCTTAAGCCCTTCTTTTCTCAGACTAGTTGCCGCAAGGGTTGTCCAAAGTATAATTATATTTAATATATTATATACAAAGAAATAAGGTTTAACCAGCCTTAGTAATATATAAGGAATTCCAAAGCTTGCCATGCTTACACAAAGCACAATGAGGAGCCCTAAAACTTGCCTTTGCCTTTGGCTTTTACAAATTTTACGGCCTTTGTTTTCTATTAGACTAATAAGTTTACCTATGTATATGACAGGATGTGGGAAGCCATAAGGATCTCCTAGTATAAAATCAAGTATTACCGCTATTAAAATATCTATTATATATGTTGTATTTTGCATCCTGCTCACCTTTTATTTAAATTTTATTACCAAATATAATATTATAAATCTGGTCCATATCTATATTTTTTCTTACTATATCAGCTAGCCTATCTAGTTCTATCTCCCTGATATCATCATATTTTTTTGCTACCTTAATAGCCAGACCCTTATTAGCCCTAACCTTGTTTAAGATGTATTGCCTAAAATCAGGGCCATCAAATATCCCATGAACATAGGTTCCTATAATGTTCCCCTTATGACTAATACAACCTTCCATGTAATTATTTGCTCTTCCATTTTTAGCTGTAATTCTCATAAAGGCACTACTATGTTTTTCGTAATAACTTTGCCCCATATGAACTTCATATCCACTTATTTTTTTACCTTTAACCGGTAATGTTAAAAATTCACCTTCTATATGCCTAGCTGTTTTCTCATTATCAATTACTGTATTAATCTCCAAAAGACCTAGGCCTATTAATTCCTCTTTTTTGGATTTAATATTTTTCCCAAGCATCTGATATCCACTACCTAAGCCTATAAGTATCCCATTTTTACTGTACTCTTTAATCTTATCAGCTAATCCACTATTCTTAAGTTCTTTTAAGTCATCCTCAAGGTTTCGGCTGCTTGGAATAATAAGAATATCAGGTGATTTAAACTCTTTTACATTACTTATAAACCTTACGCTCACATCTTCTTCTGCTTCTAATGCATCCAAATCCGTAAAGTTTGCAATGTTTGATAAATGCATAACTGCAATATCAATAGGCCCATTTATTTCTTTATTATATGATATGGCCCCATCCTCATCTTCTAGTTGAAGATTAAAGTAAGGTACCACACCTAAGGTCGGAATATTGATAATATCTTCAAGCATCCCTAGACCTGGTTCAAGCAGCTTAATATCGCCTCTAAACTTATTAATAATTGTGCCCTTAACTCTTGGTTTTTCTTCTTCCCTTAGGAGTAGCATAGTCCCTGCAAGGCTGGCAAACACACCTCCTTTATCTATATCTCCTACTAGTACAACAGGTGCATCTACAAGCTCTGCCATTCCCATATTTACAATATCACGGTCCCTTAGGTTTATTTCTGCTGGGCTACCTGCCCCCTCCATAATAACTACATCAAACTGCTTCTCTAGCTTCTCAAAATCATCCTTAAGCATTTGGCTAAACCTAGGTTTAAGCTCATGGTACCCCATGGCAGTTGTATCAGCGTATAGTTCTCCATTTACTATAACTTGGCACTTCTTATCACCCGTTGGTTTAAGTAGTATAGGGTTCATATAGGCCTCCGGCTTTAGGCCTGCAGCATGTGCTTGAAGTACCTGGGCTCTACCTATTTCCTTCCCATCTATTGTTATGTATGAATTAAGTCCCATGTTTTGAGACTTATACGGACAAACTGAATATCCATCTTGCCTTAAAATTCTGCATAAGGCAGTAACTAGTATGCTTTTTCCAACTGATGAGCCTGTCCCTTGTAACATTAACTTTGCCATAACTTACCTCCCCCCTTAAAACTTACTTAAATATACATTTATATTCTTTACATGGTCTACTAGCTTATCTTCACTTTTAAATAAGTTTTCATATTTTATTTCTTTCCTATTTATTATAAAAACCTTAATGCCTAGTTCTAATGCCGCCTCTATTTTCTCTTGTGTCTTGCCTTGTTTTCCACTATCTTTGAGTATAATAGCCCTAGCATCATATTCCTCAAATAAAGTCCTATTAAATTCCTTACTTCCTCCTCCGCAAATAGCCACTATATTTTTAATAGGAACTTTAAGGTGGTAAAGCCTTGCTAGCACTTCTTTGGTTGGAAGCACTTTATGAATTATTCTATTTGGCAGGCTCATATTTATTAGTTTTTCTACGTTATTACTTCCTGTAGTATTTACAATAGTACCTGGCACATCTAATAGTTTTTCTTGTAAGTCTTCATATCTATCTACAGTTATAATATCTGGATGCGGCAGGTAGTTTTCTATAACCGAAGGTCTCTCATAACGAAGATATAAAACATCCTTTTCCTTGGAAGCAGCTATTATATTTTCTGTAACTACCTTTGCATATGGATGGGTGGCATCAATAATTATAGAAATATTATACCTATCTATCACTTTAAGCATATCTTCCTGTGTTAATGGTTCTATATTTAGGTGCTTATATTTATAATCTTTAAGGTATTCGCCTCCGTACTCTGTAGCTGCTGAGACATAAATATTATCTGTAAACCCATTAAGCTGTCCTAGGATTTCCCGCCCTTCTCTAGTACCTAAAAATAAAGCAATCACATATAGCCTCTTTTTGTAATAAACTTTCCATCCTTAATATAGCTAGTGCTATTTCCAACAACAACTATGCTCATCATATCAACATCTGTATCATCAAAATCATCAAGACTTGTAATTATTGATTCTTGCCCATCTCTAAGGGCATTCCTCACTACCCCCACCGGAGTGTCCCCATTCCTATACTTTCTAATTATATTAATTGCCTCCATCAGGTAGTGGGGTCGTCCCTTGCTACGTGGATTATATAGGGAAATAACAAAATCTGCCTCAGCTGCGCTTTCCACTCTTTTTTTAATAGTATCATATGGCGTCATAAGGTCACTTAAACTAATGTTGCAATGATCATGCATAAGGGGCGCACCTAACACGGAAGCTGCTGAGCATGCCGCTGTGATACCTGGGATAATCTCAATTTCCTCATCTGTTCTAAGTTCTAGTGCAAGTCCTGCCATTCCATAAACCCCTGCATCCCCTGTACTAATTAATGATACTATATTATCTTTGGATAGCCTCAGGGCTTCCTTGCACCTATCTATTTCTTTTGTCATACCTGTTTGGTAGATTTCTTTATCCTCTAATATTGGTGATAAAAACTCAATGTATTTGTTATATCCTACGATTATACTGCTCTCTTCTATACACTCTAAGGCCCGTGCTGACATATGCCCTAGTCCACCTGGGCCTATTCCAATTACATATAACTTTCCCATTATTTTCTCCTTTGTACTAGTCTTGTAATTTGCCAACACATAAAGTCATACCACTATGTGCTGTTTTTCCTTGAATAATCTGGGCATCTGCTAATAAAACGCAAGGCTCACTAACACCCCTTACCCCTACATTTTCCTCTACAAAGTCACTACCTTCAAAATCTACTTTAACCTGGTTAATCTCTTCTCTTGAATATACTTTAAAGGGTACTTTAAGATAAGAGGCCAGGTCTATAATACATTTTTCATCTTTTTTAATATCTATACTTACAATCTTATTTATTGCTAAAAGATTTATATTAAGCTTCTTTAAGCTAGCTAATATAAATTCTCTCATTTTGTCTGATTCTATATTTTTACGGCAACCTATACCCAGCACTATATTTTTTCTAATAAGCTTTAAATCTGCAGCTGGAACATGGGACCTATTTGTTACTACAAGATTATAGTTTGCACCTTGGCCCTCTTTAACATATCCACTTGGCAAGGGTATAATATTATCCTCATCTATAAAGGCAATCTTTTCACCTTCAATTAGCCTTACTGCAATCTCCTTGCACTTTTGCATGCTTTCAATTTCCAGATTATATTTTTTACTAATAATATCAGGCGCTATAATACCTAGTGAATCAGTGGCTGTGGTAATAATAGCTGTTGCTCCTAAATAATCAGCAATCTTATCTGTAGTTTCATTGGCCCCACCTATATGCCCACTAAGGAGGCTAATTACATACCTTGCATCTCTATCAATTACTATAACTGCTGGGTCCTTAGTCTTATCTTCCACCCATGGAGCAATCGCCCTTACAGCAATGCCCGTAGATGATACAAAGATAATTGTTTTGTGGT